>JAPULM010000250.1 GCA_027294925.1 bacterium | reverse complement strand
GGAACTCGCCAATAGCCAGTAGCTGCTGCCGATTATGGATGCCGATGCTAAGAAATTTTCTCCACCTACTTAACCTGTCGCAGGTGCGGGCGGATAGCCCGCACTGTCGAACATCATCCCCCACTTCATCTCTCATTTGATCCAAAACCCACCCCTTGGGCGCTGCTTTTATACGTTTGAGGGGCTGACTCGCTTGCATACTTATGCCATAATAGACTCATTTGGCAAGCAAGATTGAGTTTGTGATCTGCAATTTTGTCTTTTATAGTGTCGCTCTCTCCATTTCCTCCAAACGTTCATCGATACGGGAGAATCGTATGACAGAACGGATTTCCATGCGGGTTAATGGTCAACAACACACACTTGAGGTGCCTGTGCAGCGCCTACTGATCGACTGTTTGCGTTATGATCTCGGCTTAACCGGTTGCAAGGAGGGTTGCAGTGTTGGGGTGTGCGGCGCTTGCACGGTCCTGATGGACGGCGAGATGACCAGTTCATGCCTGGTGCTGGCCGTACGGGCAGACGGCACCGAGATTGTCACCATTGAAGGGATGGCTGAAGACGACCGGCTACACCCCATTCAGCAGTCGTTTATTGATTATGGCGGTTTTCAGTGTGGCATCTGTACCCCAGGCATGATTATGGCGGCCAAATCTCTGCTCGATGCGAATCCAAATCCAACCGAAGACGAGATTAAAGACTGGATGATGGGAAATTTATGTCGCTGCACCGGCTATTATAAAATCATCGAGTCGATTCAAGCCGCCGCCACAACGATGCAGGGAAAGGAGTCGGCATGAACGAATTTACCTTTCTAACCCCCGACAGCCTGGGTGAAGCGTTGACCCATCTGCAGGAATACGGCGAAGACGCCAAGGTGATGGCCGGTGGAACCGCCTTGACCATCATGATGAAACAACGTCTGGTCATGCCCGATGTGCTGATCAGCCTACATCGCGTGCAAGGACTGAATACGGTTGATCAGTCCAACGGCTCTGTGCAGCTCGGCGGCTTGTTGACCCATCGCGCCGCAGAATGCGCACCGCTGTTACAAACGCAGATGCCCGTCTTAGCTAAAACCTTTGCCCATGTGGCCACCATCCGCATTCGTAACATGGCCACCGTTGGTGGCGCTCTGGCCCATGCCGATCCCAATCAGGATCCACCTATCACCCTGCTGGCCCTCGATGCCCAGGTGCGCATCTCCTCCATCAGTGGTGATCGACAGATACCCCTTGACGCTTTCTTCACGGATTATTACGAAACCGTGTTGCAACCTGAGGAACTGCTGACCGCCATCCTTGTTCCGCTTCCATCACCACACAGCGGCAGCGCCTATCTCAAATTTCTGCCACGCAGTGCGGATGATTACGCTACCGTCGGCGTCGCCGCAAGCGTGCAGCTCAACCCCTCAACCGGCGCCTGCGAAGACTGCCGAATCGCCATGGGTTGTGTCGGCGTCACGCCGCTGCGTGCCCCCGACGCAGAGGCTCTGGTGCGCGGCCAACAACGCAGTGATGACTTACTACGGGCTGCCGGCGAAGCAGCCAAGCGGGTCACCGATCCGATTAGCGACAGCCGAGGTTCGGCGGCCTATAAACGGTCCATGGCCGGTGTCTTTGTCAAACGTGCCCTTGACCAGGCCTGGCAGCAAGCTCAGGCACGTCTTGCCTAGTACGGCTGCCTGGAGAAAGATGATGAAATTTACCCAGACTTGCCTTATCACAGCCAAACGCGAAGCGGTGTGGGACTTCTTGATGAATATGGAACAGGTAGCCGGTTGCCTACCCGGCGTGCAAGCCATGACACCGCTAAACGAGGATAACTACGAAGGAACCCTACGGGTCAAAGTGGGTCCTGTTTCGATCACTTTTCAAGGTGCCGTGCAGATCGAAAGGCGCGACCGGGATGCCTGGCACGGGGTCATTCGGGCCGAGGCAAAAGACCGCAAACTCGGGGGCGGCGTTAAAGCTCATATGGACATGAGGCTGGTTGAACTAAGTTCTGACGAAACTGAGATGCACGTTGTATTGGAAACCCATATCTTGGGAAAAATCGGCGAGTTCGGCCAACCTGTGATTCGAAAAAAAACGGCAACCATGCTGCGGGAATTTGCCGAGCAAGTCAGCCAAAAACTCACCGCTTCGTAAGGCTGAAGACTACGGCGACAAAGGGAGAGGGGGAGCAAGTGCCACGTTCAAGGTGGTCGCGCTTCCAGAAGGCTTAACAACAGTCATCGCTTTACAAAGAGTGTGTGATTCGGAGGAACCCCCATGCCTACTGTATACGATACCATTGGCCAACCCGTTGGACGTGCCGAAGGGCCGGGAAAAGTCACTGGCAAAGCGCTGTACCCTGCCGATATTAATCTTCCCGGTACGCTGGCCGGCAAGTGCCTGCGCAGCCCCTATCCCTACGCTCGCATCGTTTCCATCGACGCCTCGGAGGCCCGTAAACTGCCCGGCGTGCATGTGGTGCTCACCGCTTTTGACATCCCTGACACCCTGGTAGGACGGTTCTTATGCGACATTCCGGTGCTGGCGCGAGATGTGGTGCGCTTTGCTGGGCAGAAAGTGGCAGCCGTCGCGGCTGACGACATGGATATCGCGGAGCAAGCGCTTAGCCTGATTGAGGTGGAATACGAAGCGCTAACACCGGTCCTCGACCCGATTGACGCGCTTCAACCGGATGCTCCCATTTTACACCCGGATTTTGCCTCCTATGTGGGGCGCGTTGACGCCCCGCAAGAACATCCTAACATGACCGCCCATGCAAGCTGGGAAAAAGGCGACATTGAGCAGGGCTTTGCTGCGGCGGACCTTGTCTTTGAACATACCTTTCGCACCCAGCGTCAACACCAAGGTTACATCGAGCCACATGCCTGCGTAGTCAAGCTTGAAGACGATGGACAGGTGCAGGTATGGGTTAACAGCAAGATGCCGTTTCAGGTTCGCCAACAGATTGCTGACGGCATTGATCTGCCGGAGAACATGATTCGCCTCAACCCCACCGTTATTGGGGGTGATTTTGGCGGTAAGGGCGGTTTTATGGACACCCATGTGGCCTACTGGCTGGCACGTGAAAGCGGACGCCCAATTCGCATGGCGATGACTTACACCGAGGAGTTAATGGCCGGTAATCCCCGCCATCCGGCCGTGATGACCTTTAAAACCGGCGTCAAGCGTGACGGAACCATTGTGGCACGCCACGCGAAGCTGGTGTTTGATAGTGGCGCCTATGCCGCCTTCAAACCGGCGCGAGGCGTATCATATGGCCCACGTTGCCTCGGGCCCTACAAAATGGGACACGCGAAAATTGACGCCTACATGGTCTACACCAACCAGGTACCTTGCGGCAGTATGCGTTCACCGGGCGACCCGCAATCGATCTTCGCGTCGGAATCCGATATGGACCTAATTGCCCGCAAACTCGGCATGGACCCGCTCGCGTTCCGCAAGAAAAACCTGCTGCAGGATGGCGACGAGTCGCCCCTGGGTAAACACTGGCAAAACATCATGGCAACCCGCACCCTGGAGGCCGCCGTTCAAGAAGCCGGCTATGCCCAGCCGAAACCCGACATTGCCGGTAAAAAGATTGGCCGT
The DNA here is from genome assembly GCA_027294925.1 of bacterium. The sequence continues at coordinate 5,648 of JAPULM010000250.1, read as the reverse complement.
GGTATGGCCTTGTGGGAACGCCACATCGGCGCTGGCACCTCGGTGTCCAAGGTGGCGATTGACACTGATGGATCGGTCACCTTATTCACCTCACTGCGCGATACGGGTAGCGGCTTTTACACCATTCTAAGGCAAATTATCGGGCAAGAACTGGGGGTACCGTATAATACCATCGGACTGCAAACCTGGAGCACCGACGATACTGAATTCGACTCTGGTGTCGGTGGTAGCCGCGTCACCAATGTGGGGGGTAATGCAACCTATGGCGCCACGCAAGCGGTCAAAGACAAGCTCATCGCCCTGGCTGTCGACACCTATGGCTGGCCGGCGCATGAGATCACCTTTAAAGAACAACAGATCATAGCACCGGGCCAAACACCGGTCAGCTTAGCCGAGTTAGTGTCGCAGTCCGGCGCCGCAGTCGAGGCCGAATACACCCACAAAGCCGCCAGCGATGACAGCCTGACGGTGTTTTGCGCCCAGGTGGCGGAAGTCGAGATCGATGCGGAGACCGGTGAGGTGACACTCAAACGCTTCACCACGGCGCACGATGTCGGCGCTATACTCAATCCTATTGCGCACCAAGGACAGATCGAAGGCGGTGTGATGCAAGGCATTGGACAGGCCATGCTGGAAGAGGTGCAAATTAATGACGGTGTGGTAGCCAACCCATCACTCGGCGAGTACAAATTGCCCACCACACGTGACATCCCGGAGTTGCGCACCGTGCTGGTGCACGGCGATGACAACGGCCCCTCGCCTTATGGCGGTAAGGCCATCGGGGAACAACCGATTAGCGCCGTAGCCCCGGCCATCGCTAATGCGGTGCTTGATGCCACCGGCATCAGCATTGCCAATTTACCGATTACCTCTGAAAAGGTTTATCAGGCCATGCATGGCTCTGAAACTGATTGAGACACGTCCTCCCCTGGATCACAGGGGGGAACTGAGAAAGGGACACGGGAAAATACCAACAGCATGCTGCGGGGTAATGCGTCAAGCCTGTCGGCTGCCGGGTTTGATCGGCTGACCACCTGCCTTGCAGAGTGGGCAGTCCTCAGGCCTGTAGGTCTCAATCGATAAGCATGCCAGGGCATGATGGGGCACTGCAAAGTTAATCTCAGCCGTGCTACGGTCCAAAATCGTGCCGACCGCAACAAGCACCGCCTGACGCGCCTCAAGCAGCCCAATGACCTCCCGCACTGAGCCGCCGGTGGTGGTAACGTCCTCGACCACCAGCACGCGCTCACCGGCCGCCAACTGAAGGCCACGGCGTAGGGTCATCACCCCCTCTTGGCGCTCGCCAAACAGCGCTCGTACGCCCAGCGCACGTGCCACCTCTTGCCCAATGACAATGCCGCCAATGGCGGGTGAAATCACCACATCAATCGGCGCATCGCGCAGGCAATCGGCAATCCAGCCCCCCAATGCCTCGGCATGTTGGGGATACTGCAATAGCCTGGCGCACTGGACAAAAGCCTGACTGTGCAAGCCGGAGGTAAGCAGGAAATGTCCCTCCAACAGAGCGCCGGTGGTACGCAAGAGATCAATCACCTGATCGGCGATGGTCATCAGATGCTTCTCCATCAGGTTAGGGCGACCAGCCAATGTATACAAAGCCGCCAATTCACAGGTTAATCGGGATCGTTCGCCTCACGTTCAGCCCGCTTGGCCTCAATCCGTTTGGCGATCAAAATACTCACCCCATAAAGCAACAGGGTAGGCAACGCCATAAAGGTCTGTGAAATCACATCCGGTGGGGTTAAAATAGCTGCCGTAACAAACGTGAGTACAACGGCATAACGGAAATTTTTGATCAACGCTTGAGATGAAATCAGCTCAAGCTGAGTCAAAAAGATCACCACCATCGGCAACTGAAACACCACCCCAAAGGCAATCATCAAGCGAATGCAGAAGGAGACGTAATAGCCTACCGACAATTGCGCTTTGATATTTTCCCCAGCAAAACTCAGCAAAAAATCGATAATGAGCGGCAAGAGAAAATAAAACAGTATGCCGCCGGCATAAAATAGCGACGTCGAGCCGACGATAAACGGCACCGTATACTTCCGTTCATGCAGCAACAGTCCCGGGGCGACGAATTTCCACAGTTGGTACAGCATTACCGGCAAGGCCAAGAACACGCCTGCCATAAAACTCACTTTGAGATACGTCAAAAACGCTTCTGCCGGAGCGATGATTTGCAACGGCACCGTCAACCGCTTACCAAACAGCACCAGGGGGGATTGCAAGGCAGCAACAATGTGATGCTTGAACCCATAGCAAATCAGAAACCCGATCGCTGCAGCAATCACACACGCCATCAAGCGCGACCGCAACTCCGTCAAGTGAGCGGTCAAAGGCATCGGGGCGTCAGTCATGCGCATCACGCTCCGGTTCTTGCTCCGGCTCTACTTCCAACTCTGCTTCCAACTCTTGTTCCGGCATGCAGGCTTGTACCTCTTCTAGACCCGCAAGGCGCTCACGCAATTCGTCGCGAACGGCCGTATTGCGGTTCACATCCTCCTGACGTTCAAAGGTAGCGATGTCCTGCCGAATGGTATTCTGAAATTCCTCGCTAGCACGACGTAACTGACCATAGGCACGGCCAACCATACGCGCCACTTCCGGCAAACGTTTCGGGCCGAGCACCAGTAATCCCAAAACCAAGATCATCAGCAATTCCGGCAAGCCGATGCCGAGCATAAAAACCTTTCTCCAAAAAATTCCACGGCGCTTTGCAAGAGGTTGTCTCCCCTACCTCCATTGCATCAAGGGTAGGGGAAAAGTGTCAATGACGGCAAGGCAATATAGCAGGCATTCGGTCAGACGCAGAGGGGGTAGATGCTTCATTCATCTTGCAACGCCGTCATGCTTTCCCAGGCTTTGCGGCAGGTATGACGCACGATGTCGTAGCTAAACCCTCGACGACTGAGAAGGCCCATGGCTTTTTTTCGAAACGCAGCTTGATCCAGAGCGCGCCAACGATTTAACTTCCCTTCGATGGCAGCCCAGGCCGACGCCTCCTCATCCAGGTCATTTAATACCTGGTCAATAATGTCCTTGTCGACCCCCCTTTGACGCAACTCATAGTCGATGGCACGGGCGCCGCGTGGTCGGCTTCGCTGTCGCTGTTCAAGCCAATAACGAGCAAAGGCGTCATCGTCCAGATAGTGCTTGTCAGCCAGCCGCTGCAACGCCGCACTGACGGTCTCTGGTCCATAGCCCTTACGCTGCAGGCGGCGCCTCATCTCTACCTGACTACGCGGACGATAACCCAACAGGCGCAGGGCGGCATGATAGGCCTGCAGGATCTCATCTTTACGACGTAGGGTGTCAATCTCAACCTGGCTCAAGCATTGACCACGTTGCAGGCCTAAAATCGTATTCAAGCTGAGCGAGAAAGCATATTCACCATCAAGAAAGAGATTTACCCGCTCTTTATTACGCTTTTGGATGGTAAACGCGGTAATGGTTGGCGCCATATGGATCGATCATCCTCACCCTGCCAAACGGTCAAAGTCATTGCGGCACGCAGTACTAGACCTCGAGCATTTTATCACGATTCATCAACTCACTGATCTCGAGCCAGGTATCCGTGGTGTACTGCTCTCGCTGCTGTCTAAGCTCGGCATAGCCGGGAGGATTCTGGTTGCCGGTGCGCATGGGGGATTCGATCTTCTCTGCCGTCCAGGTCATATAGACCAAACACTTCTCACCCGGACAGGTACCACCATTAAACGAGACATGAAACGGCTCTCGCAGCTTAGCCTCAACAAGCATCTCACCCATCTTCAGCAAAATCGACGCCACCAGTCGCTCCTGACCTGGCTGTGTCACATAAGTCCTACGTAACTCGTACATGAATTCTCCATTCACGGATAGAATTAAGCATGATGACAGGGGCTAGTACATAACGAATGAGGAATGACAAGTGCGGAATGCGAAATAACAGCTTGCTTATCTTCCACTCCGCATTCCGAAATCCGCCAGCCACATGCCAATATCCCCACAACCGGGCTATCTTAACACAAACAGCTCTTAAAAGGGAAAACACGATGAGCGCATGCCCGAGTAGATCTGGATGGGATTTGCCCTTTTGACAGGGCAACGGACTAGTGGGAGAATGGTCCTCTAAGTTCAACGTGCTTGATGAACATCGGTGTTAGGGAAATGGAGATTTGTATGGACAACAGGGTATCCGACAAGAGTGGGCCGCTAGATGGCCTGCGTGTCATTGATTGGACGATGTGGCAGTTTGGACCAGTAGCCACTATGATGCTTGCCGATCTCGGCGCTGAAGTCATCAAGGTCGAGTCACTAGAGGGTGATAGTGGTCGTCGATTAAGCATCACCAACGGCGTCAATGCGGACCTTGGGGACGGCATTAACGCCTACTTCTCGGCCCTTAATCGGCAGAAAAAAAGTATCGCCATTGACCTCAAGCAGCCAAAAGGCCGCGATCTCATCTACCAACTGGTCAAGCAGTCCGACATCTTCGTGCAAAACTTTCGTCAGGGTGTGGCCGAACGCCTCGAGCTGGGCTACGAAGACCTCATCAAACACAATGCCCAGATCATCTACGGCTCGGCCTCAGGCTATGGGCCAAACGGCCCGGACTCCGGCAAACCGGCTTTTGCGCTAAGCGGCGAAGCACGAGCCGGCTCCCTGTTCTGGGCTGGACCTGATGATGGCATGCCCTATAACAATGCGGGGGTTGCCGACCAGATTGCCGGCATCATGCTGTCATACGGTATCCTCGGTGCGGTGATTGCGAGGCAGCGCTTCGGTGTCGGGCAAAAGGTGGACGCCTCCCATCTGGGCAGCGTGATGTGGCTAGGCAATATGCGCGATGGCATTGCACTGCTGGCCAACAAGGCGTTCGAGCGTCAAAATCGGCAGCGCCCCGGCAACGTGCTGTGGAATACTTACAAGTGTAAAGACGGCAACTGGCTCGCCTTCTCAATGGGTCAAGCTGACCGCTACTGGCCAGCTTTCTGCAAAGCCATTGACCATGAAGAGTGGGTTTCCGACCCGCGTTACAACTCGATGCAGGCGCGCCGAGACAACGTCGAGGAAGTCATTGTCAGGTTGGATGAGTGTTTTGCGATGCGTACACGTGACGAATGGGAAACACGTTTGATCGAGGCCGGTGACCTGATCTGGGAACGCGTGCAGACCGTCCTTGATTTGCCTGACGATCCGCAAGTGACGGAAAACAACTACCTGATCGAGTTTGACCACCCCCAACTCGGACGGACAACGTGGCACCAGACACCGGTGACGTATAGCAAAACACCGATTCGCACCCGCAAGATGGCGCCTCAGCATGGCGAGGACACGCAAGATATTCTGACCGGCTTACTGGGCTACACTGAGGCGGGTATTGTTGAATTACGAGAGGCCAAGGTCATTTTGTAGGTGGGTAGCGCATTGCGGTAGGCCGTATTAGTCCTCAATGCCGCGATACGAATTGATCAATTTTCGAATCGGGTGGAAAAAAATCACAACAATAAATACGGCAAAAAAGGCACCAAAAACGAACATCTTTAACACGTTATCTTGCTCGGGTGTGAGGTCCTGCCGGAATTGAACCAGCAAGAGATGTATGAGATAAGCAATTCCGACCATGCTGAGCCATTTTAGCA
>JAPULM010000025.1 GCA_027294925.1 bacterium | reverse complement strand
CCATTATCATTCACGATCCATGGTGGACCTCTGCGGCACGACGGGCTGACATTGTGTTCCCCTGTGCGACAACGTTGGAACGCAATGACATCGGTATTTCGTCTCGTGACCGTTTTTTCTTTGCCATGCAACAAGCCATTGCGCCAGTGGGCGAGGCTAGAACAGACTACGACATCTACAGCGACCTTGCTGCTCACCTCGGATTTAAAGCCGAATTCACCGAAGGACGCAGCGAGATGGAATGGCTGCAGCACCTCTACGACAACGCCCGCCAGCAGGCAGCGCAACGCCATGTTGACATGCCTGGCTTCGAGGCCTTCTGGGAAAGCGGTCATATTGAGCTGCCCATTACGGACGATCCACCCGTGTTGTTCGCTGCCTACCGTGCCAACCCCCAGGCGAATGCGCTCAGAACGCCGTCGGGGCGTATCGAGATCTTCTCCGACACCATCGCCGGTTCTCACTATGACGATTGCCCAGGGCATCCCGTGTGGCAAGAACCCAGCGAATGGTTGGGGTCGAAAAAAGCCCACAAGTATCCCTTGCACATGATCTCGAATCAACCCCGGTCGCGTCTGCATAGTCAACTCGACTTCGGTGCCGTCAGCCGTGCTGCCAAAGTGGCCAACCGTGAACCGGTGTGGATCAATAGACATGATGCCGCCGCACGAGGGATTAGCGACGGTGACGTGGTACGGCTTTACAATGACCGTGGCGCCTGCCTTGCCGGCGCCGTGGTGACGGATATTATACGTCCTGGAGTCGTGCAACTCGCCACCGGCGCCTGGTTCGATCCTGTCGATCCGGCTACACCCGGTAGCCTCGATAAGCACGGCAATCCCAACGTGCTCACCCTCGACAAGGGCACCTCAAAGCTGGCTCAAAGTTGCAGTGCCCAAACGGCACTGGTGGATATCGAGCGTTTTACCGGTGAGCTGCCGGAGCTTACGGTTTTTTCGCCGCCGCAAGTTGTGACATTGTCCTAGGCACCGAACAGCCCTATTGTAAAGCGGCGTCAACACGACGGCGAAAGTCCTCTAAAGACGTTTTAAGGATCTAGATGATTAAACATGTGGTGATGGACATGGATGGGGTGTTGTTCCGTGGTGATACCCCATTGCCGGAGGCAGTCGAAACACTCCACCTGCTTCAATCGCTGGGCGTCAAGGTGGCATACTTGACTAATAATTCAAGTCAGCACCGAGACGAACTGATGGCAAAAATGATCCGCCTGGGGATGCCCTGTACGCTTGAGCAAATGTGGGGTTCGGCCTATACAACAGCCCACTACCTCAGCACGGCAGCCCCTGACAGCAGGGTTTTTGTGGTTGGTGGTGCAGGTATGAGGCGTGAATTACAAGAAGCGGGTTTGACGGTTTTACCAACGTCCGAGGGCGTCACCCATGTGGTCGTGGGCTTGGATCGGGGATTGAGTTATGACAAACTTCGCGAGGCACACCAGGCCATTTGCAAAGGGGCTACCTTCATCGCAACCAATCTGGATGCAGCGCTGCCGGACTCGCTGACCACAACTGCTCCCGGCGGTGGTGCGCTGGTGGCGGCTCTGCAAACGTCTACCGGTGTTGAGCCTATCTTGATGGGCAAACCGCAAACGATGGGTATCGGCCAAATTGCCGCAGCCTGGGGTGTCGCGTCAGCCGACATGGCTGCAGTCGGTGATCGCCTTGATACCGATATTGCTGCCGCCAGGACATTTGGCTGTCTGGCCATTTTAGTCCTCACCGGCATCGCCACAGGTGAACAGGCACAACAGGCCGACAATGAATGTATACCGGATGTTATTCTCAATAATTTAAGCGAATTGCTGCCGATATTGGAACAACCGGCAGCCTCTCGTCGATAAGAAGGATCTGAAAATTCATGCGCCACCTCTTTACCCCCGCAAGCCCTCATATTTCAAGACGGACCCTGCTGGGCTATAGCATGCTGCTTTCCGGACTCGCCTTCGCCGCACGGGCCAATGCGGTCTTGGCGGCCCGCCTAGCTTTGACGCCGGGTCAGGGGCGTGGCCCCTTTTATCCACTGCAAAAGCCACTCGATCAGGACAACAATTTAACCCAGATAGCAGGCCAACCGGGCCGTGCTCAGGGCGACCTCTTACAGGTCATAGGTCAGGTAACAGATCAACATGGCCAACCCATTTCCGGCGCCAAGCTTGAAATTTGGCAGACCAATACCTTCGGTCGCTACCATCATCGCAACGATCGTCGTGATGTACCGCTAGATCCACATTTCCAGGGCTATGGGCAGGATCAAAGCGACGCGGCAGGCGCCTATCGTTTCCTCACCATAAAACCGGCGCCCTATCCGGCATCCGGAGCGTGGATGCGGCCGCCGCATATTCACTTCGCCGTTTCTGCGCCTGGTGTCAAAACGCTGCTCACCCAGATGTACTTTTCTGATAGCCCACTGAACGCACAGGACTATTTACTCAACGATATCCGACAGCCAGCCGAGCGGCAGCGACTCGTGGTGACGCTGCAAGCACCGCCGCCGGCCCTGCAGCCGGCCGCCCAGGTTGCGGTTTTCAACCTGGTGCTAGATCGACGCTGAACTATGTGAACGGGCTTTTGGCTGTCAAAAACGTCGCGCCAAGAACGTTCTTAATCGGCCGGTGCGCCTGCCGCAACCTGGTTCTTGAAGGTGGGCATTACCTCAGTGGCAAATAGTTCCAATTGTTCCAAAATGACGCGCTGCGGCGTGCCAATAACAGACCCCACATTGATCAATTCCAGGCCTGGATAACGTTCCTGAAGCGCTTGGATTTTCTCGATAATCAACTCCGGCGGCCCACACAGCCAGGCGCCTGCTTGCACCGCCTGCTCCAGGGTGGGCAGGCCGGCAGAACGGGCGCGTTTAGGATCGGCAATAGCCGAGATTTGTTCGTCGCTCAACCCACGCACAAAACCGAGCGGCGCAAACATCTTCATATTCTCTTCGAAATAGGGACGTGCCTGGTCAATCGCCTGTTGTTCGGTCTCGGCAATATGAGAGGTAAAGCCAATAGCCAGATCGGTGCCCAATTCGGTTTCTCGTCCAACCCGGGCCAAAGCCTCCTGCCACGCCTGCACCACCCGATCAGTCGCGCCGCCGGCCGCGGCACCCCCACCGATCAGGCCCTTAATGCCGTGTTTGACCATAAAATCCATCGCGCGTTGGGTGGCACTCACCACCGGCTGCCAACACTCCACCGGTAAGGTGCGCGGGCGCGGTACCAGGCTGATGTCTTCCAACTCATAGCCGCGATAGGGAATACCTTTAGGTGGAATATCGTAAAATTTGCTATGGTGCGTGAAGGAGCGGCTGTTAAAGGCTTTCATGATAATTTCGACTTGATCCTCAAACAACTCCCGATTCGCCTCATTATTGACCAGCGTACTGGGCGCGCCAAGCACCTCGCATTCACGCGAATGATACCCACGGCCAACACCAAAAATGATCCGGCCACCGGTGAGGTGATCCGCCACTGCAAAGTCTTCCGCTAAACGCAACGGATGCCACATGGGCGTGACATTAAAGCCACAGCCAAACTTAATGTTTTTGGTAAGATGGGCCAGGTGGACAAAATGCATCAGCAAATTCGGAATACACTCATATCCCTCGCGTTGAAAACGATGCTCCGCAGCCCAGAAGACATCGTAGCCGAGTCGGTCCATCAGCGTAACAATCGCCTCAGCTTTATCAAACACAGAGGCCAGATGTTCGTCCGACAACCAGCGATCATTAACCGGGGTGCCTTCAAAGCCAAGATTATCCAGATCGACGTGACCCGCAAACAGACTGCCAAATTTCGTAATCATCTATCGTCTCCTTCCGCTGCCGCAATTGCATTCGGACTCTGATCCATTCTAGCTTAATCCATTTGGCTGTCAACCATGCAGCAGCATTGGTAGTGTACGGAAGATTTCGCCAAGGGGAGTATGGTCTTTTGACAATAACCCTCTAAAGGGTGTTTTTCCTATCCCCATATCACGCTCCATAAAAATATAAATTATTCATCTTGCGGTGGGATCATGGAAATATCGGCCAACATGGTGCCATCGGGGTCTAGGTTTGATTGGCAAGAGCCAGTATAGTGTTTGTTGTCCTGTTTTTGTAATCGACACTCCGAAACTTCACGCTCACTACCCATGGTAAAGGCTAACTGATCGTCGTTCAGTGTGATCTTTTGGAGGTCATAGGTGATTTCGGGTTCCGCATCCAGAATAATCATCTTAATATGGTAGCGTTTTGGTTCTTGGTCTTGAGGGCTCCGCACCAGGTATCGTACTTCTAATCGTTCACCCGTATGGAGCGTATAGGTACCAGCCCACTTTCCTTCATGGAACTCTGCACTCGACCCTATAGCCGCTCCTATCACCACACATG
>JAPULM010000249.1 GCA_027294925.1 bacterium | reverse complement strand
GAAGGGGCTTCGAACCCCTGTGTCATCTGGGCGAGCCGTCCAGCAATAGCAGGACCCAGTAGCTGCCCAAGACCGAAAGATGCCGTCATCCAGCCGATCGCTCTACCCTGATTGCTTGCGGCGATCTGGCGTGCAGCAATTAATCCGAGGGCCGTAATCCCCATGAATGTCCCGCCTAGCAGAGCTCCCCCCGTCACCAGGGCGACATGGCCTGGCCCAAATCCCGCCAGCAAAACGCCGACGGCCTCTACACCGTAGGCGAGTCGAAGGGCAGGAAACATACCGAACCGCAGGGCAAGACGCTGCCATGCGAAGACGGACGGTGCTGCAATCAAGCCAAAGACGATCCAAGTCAGGGGTTCGACAAGTGTGGCGTGGTCGAGGCGTCTTGCCATGGCAACAATGAAGGTCGCGGTAACGACGTATCCAAAGCCAAATAACCCGTAGGCTACGATGAGTTTCTTGAGCAAGGGAGGCGTGGTCACCTTCCTCTTCGAGGCATCTGAGGTTCCGTTCTTACCTGTTCCTTCCTGATTGGGCAGTAACCGAGCAATCAACCATGAGCCTGCCAGTAGGGCGATTGAAGTGATACCCAGCCCGGCCCACTGGCCGAACACAGAAAATCCGGACAGACGCACGAGTTCAATGACGAGCACCGAGACGACGATACCGACACCCACGCCTGCGAAGTGAAGGGCACCGAGTTGAGGTCGAGAACAGCTGGCAAGGAACTCGCTGATAATGGCGGTGCTCAGGACGAGGCAAAACGCGCTTGCGATGCCGGCAAAGAAGCGAATCCCCAACCAGGCTGGGAAAGACACCACCACGCCCCCTGCGCAGGTTGTGACGACGCTGAGAAGCATAGCCGCGAACAGCCAGCGGCGGCGTTCGGCGCGCTGGGTCAGCGCCGAGGCGACGAGGGCACCCAGCATGTAGCCAACGAAATTCGAACTTGCAATATCACCCGCCTGTGACACGCTCCAGCCCAGGGCCTCCTGCATCGGAGGGAGCAACGGTGTATAGGCAAATCGCCCGATTCCCACCGCCGCTGCCATCACGAGTGCGCCTGCCAGAGCGGCGGTTGGTGCCCGGGCCGATTTTAACGAAGCATCTAAGTCCAATCTTATTCCTTTCAAGTCTCGCTTTACCGGCCTGTGAATGAGCGAGTTTAAGATATATTGTCAGCTCAATGTCGAACTATATCGGCGATCCGATGGACAAGTACAGAACCTTAACGATTGATTTTAGGATTGAAATTTAATTCTGTAAAATGAATAATTACGAATAAAACATTCTGATTAGGAGAACTATGGATTTCGCCAGCTTACAGATATTCAAGACTGTCGTTGAGGAAGGCGGCATTATCGCAGCCGCTCGAAAGCTCCATCGTGTTCAGTCCAGTGTGACCGTTCGGATCAAACAACTGGAAGCCTCTCTGGGTGTGGAGTTGTTCATTCGGGAAAAGCGTCGTCTGACGCTGTCGCCAGCGGGTGAGATTTTCTTGGACTATGTTGAGCAGCTGCTTCGCCTCTCTGATCAGGCTCGACATGCCGTTCTTGGGGATTTGCCCCAAGGGGTACTGCGGATCGGAACGCTGGAGAGCACGGCGGCAAGTCGATTACCGCCGCTCCTATCACACTATCACGAGAAGTATCCGGCAGTACGAATCGAATTGGCGACCAACACGACGGATGCGTTAGTAGAGGGCGTGATTGGCCATAAGTTCGAAGCAGCTTTTGTCGCAGGACGCGTGGAGGCCATGGGATTGCAGGCGCTGGCGGCTTTTGACGAGGAGCTGGTCATCGTCGCCCCTCGTTCGCATCCTGAAATTGGCTGTGCCCGGGATGTACGTACGGATACCATCATCAGTTTCCCAGCCGGGTGCGCTTATCGGCGTCTCCTTCAATCCTGGCTTGCGGATGGTGACGTCGTTCCACAAAAAGTCCTAGAGCTGAGCTCTTATCATGCGATTGTCGCCTGTGTCGCATCAGGTACCGGCATCGCTATTGTGCCGCGCTCTGTGCTGGAGACTGTTCGCGTCAGTGATAGCATCGCGGTCTATCCTGTGCCTGAAGGGCAGGTCCATTTGAAGACGTATCTCGTTTGGCGCCAAGGCGCAACCTCGCCAGCTTTGAGGGCTTTGCAGGCTGAAGTCCTCGAATCGAGTGCAAATGGAGCGTGTTAAAAAGTGGGGGGGCGACCCTGCAGCACGCCATGTGGACGGCGTGCTGCCATACGCAGTATCTTGGGGGTCAAGTTCCAGATATGTGTCTTGCATGCGATTCTCCCCCTGGGTTTTAACGCGCTCTGATTGTGACAACCGATTCAGCGCCGGGGTTGTCTGAAGCAAGACATGCCGAGATTGTGGATGCGGGTTGTTGCTGACGGGGTTGTTTTTGAGACGATGTGGCGTGATTATCTATGGGCAAGAGGCATGGGAGAGGACAAGAGGCGGGCTAATGTACGTGGGTGCCCATTGCTGAGTCAGGGCGCGCAGGCTGCGAGCGCGCCCCGGGGTCATAGCTTGGAGTTGGTCATCCATGAACTGGGGGATGTTGTGCTTGTAGTCATCTTTGACGATGCGCCAGAGGTCGTTGCCGACGAGGTCGTTGTGTTTGAGGTGATGCAGTAGCTGATACCACGTCGGGTACACCATCAGATCACGGATGATCGTCAACGCACCGGGGCTGCCGGCCATGACATCCATGATGAGTTCTTGCGTTTTGTTCTCCATGCGGTCCGCTCTCATTAACCGGCCATGGCTTTGATGTAAAGGTACGGGTGTTCCCGGGCCAGGATGTCAAGCGGTAGCTCTTGTGCGTGGTTGCTCGCTATCTTGGAGTGGCTGAGATATGTTGCCGCCTCCGATAGCGAGGCGATGGTCGTACTGATGATGCCATGGCGTGGTGCCGACATTGGTGGCAGTGTCTCGTAAGACTGCTCTACTTGTTCTTCTTCTACAGTTTCTGGTGCTTCGAGTACGCTTGGCATGGGATACCTCCTTGTTATTGATCTCCGTCCCGATGGTGGGATGGGGTATGTGCTTACCGATAAGTATACGTCGCGATAATTGAAACGTAAAGTTGATTATTTTCACTAAAATGATGAAATATTTTGATGTAACAAAATGGTTAATCTAAAGCGTACAGACTGTCATAAATGAGGGCCTATAATGCTATAGGGGGCGGGATTTGTGACGTTGGATTGTACATAAGGGCCATCATGCGGTTGGCCCGGATTATATACGCCTTTATCGGTGTTAGATACCTTGAATAAGCAGGTTCGTTTTTCGTTGACGACTTTCGCATGTCAGGGGTGAAGGGAGACATGATGTTTAAATCCGCCATGATATTCGGCTCTATTCTGTGTGCCGGTATTCTGCTAGTGGTGTTCGTGATCTTAGGTCCATTGATGGGATCAACCGCCAATCCCCCTCCTGCGCCTCCGCCCCTACCAACCGTAGGAACATCGATTCCAGTCTCCTCTCAAGTCGATGTGTCATCGTCTACAGCTACGGCTGGTTCAACCTCACCCCTCGTCCCCCAAGGCGAAGCCACGACGCTGATCGCTCAACAGGTCGCGGCCTTAGGCATGAGGCTCGATGAAGAGTCAGCCACCCGAAAACGGTTGGAAGCAGAGTTGAGCGGACTAAAGGACAATCTGCAGATCCTAGAACAACGTCTAGACGAGCTCGCCGAGCGGCAATCGGAACCAGATGACTCGCCACCTCGCGTCGGTCGTTTCCGGCAGATCAACCCTTCCACCTTTGTCGAAGCCGGCTTTAGTCAAGACGAAGCGGAATCGTTAACTGCGCTTTGGGGACAGCAGCAAATGGATCTCCTCTATCTGCGAGATCAGGCCAGCCGTGCAGGCTGGCTCAACACCCCGCGTTACGCTCAAGCCGCGCGTGAACTCAGAAATGCCACCGGCTCCATGCGAGAAGAGGTTGGCCTCGACACGTATGACCGATTTCTATTCGCCGCAGGGCTATCCAATCGAGTCGTTCTCAATTCGGTGATCGATAGTTCGCCAGCGCAAGCCATCGGATTACAGCCTGACGATACCATTTTAGCGTATGACGGCAACCGCATTCTGTCGGTGCATGATTTGCAGGCTGCCACAACAGCAGGTGAACCGGACGTATCTGTGGTGATCGAAGTCGACCGTGGAGGGCAGCTGATGGAATTCGAGATCGCCCGTGGCCCCATCGGTGTCACCTTAAGTACGAGGCGTGTCGAGCCTTGACAAACTCCGACGCGTCGCCGACTTCCGCCATCTTGATGCGGCCCGCCAGCGCCGTAGGGCACCCGTCGATACTTCCTTACACGATGGTGAGGCTACCGGCAAGAACGTACTGGTCAGTCTCGGACAGATGAACGACCTTTGAAACATTATCAATCAATTCCCTTCCTAAACTGACAGCTTCTTTTTTCATGGACTCAAAAAGTTTTTTGGTCTTTGCCTTTTGTTCGCTGGTAAGAGCTAATTGTTCTGAGAAGTCAAGAACATTTCTTGGCACAGGGTAGCGGTTTAGCTCTGCTGCTTTCGCATAACCGATTCCCTTTCCGCTCAGATAGCCGTCTATTTCTTTCTGTGAAAGTGCTTTGATGCCTCGAATTCTTGCTCTGCATCAGGTGATTTCTGATTAGCAGATGCTGACAATGCAACCCCAATGATTCGTACAGAAAAAATTAGTATTCTCATGCGGATCTTCTCTCTTTTTTATGGCGACTAACGATGGAGGTCACCCGTCGGACGGAGGCGTGCCAGCGCCGTAGTTTCGATCGGGTGCACCGCCTTGTTGGGCAATTCGGCGTCTCGCATTCATTCGATGGCTATAGCGTGAGAACATTGTGATCGA
>JAPULM010000248.1 GCA_027294925.1 bacterium | reverse complement strand
CTTGTCCATCTTTGGCTAGGTTCCAACGCTCTAGAAGTAAGGGGACTTCCGACTCTCGACCCACCAGTGGCGTCAGTCCACGAGTGCTCGCTATATCCAGACGGCTCAGGGCGCCACTTTCCTGCAGCACTCGGTACACTTGCATAGGGGCTGGGACGCCTCTGAGGGGGTGGATGCCGAGATCATCGCACGTGAAATATCCCTGGACCAAGTGGGAGGTGGCTGCGCTCATGACCACCGTGTCCGGTACCCCCAAGCTCTGCAATCGTGCCGCAATATTCGGCGTCGCGCCCAACGCCTGATGTTCCCGCGCCAAGCCCACGCCAATGGTTTCGATCACCACCAAGCCGGTGTGAATACTGACGCGCACCTGGAGCGGACAGTGCTGGAGAGCTGCAATCCTGGAACGGAGCTGCGCGTTCAAGGCGGGCATCGCCGCCACAATCGCCAGCCCTGTCCGCACCGCCCGCAGCGCATCGTCGTCGTGGGCCCAGGGATAGCCAAAGTAGACCAACAACCCGTCACCCATATACCGCCCTATATACCCGTCAAAGCGTTGGATCGCCGCGGCACAGGTGGTTTGGTAGGCCCGCACGACCTCCCGCAAGTCCTCAGGGTCCAGCTGTGCGGAGAGCGAGGTCGAGCCCACCAGGTCACAGAACATCACGGTGAGCTGGCGGCGTTCAGCGTCAGGGGTGAGTGGTTCAGGAGGCGGGGATTCGACCTGGGGAGTTCGGGCTTCTTGGGTATCAGGCTGCTGTGCTGTTTGGTCAGGTGGCAAGACTGCTGCTGATGTCCCTTCGACATCACCAGACCATACCAGGATTCTGCCATCTTCATCGCTCGCCAAACGCTGGGCGTCAATGAGTTCTTCCTTGAGGACCTCCAGGTACTCGTCATCCAAATCAAAGCGCATCTTGAGCGCTCGATAAGCGACTCGCCCTTGGCGTTTCAGGAGGATAACGACCTGTTCGAGGATTTCGTCAAAGGTCATGTCTTGCTATCCACCCCGTGTCACACACTCATTGATAGTCTGCACCAGCACCGACTGCAGCAAGGCGGAGCGCAGCATTTCATCCCCGACAGCGGTTGCCATCCGCCTGCACTGTTTGGAGCACTACCCCAAACAATGAGGGCTCCTGTTTGCACCTACACTCTAGGGCATGAGCATGGAATTATGATACACGGCTGATATACAGCATGTCCAGCATGAAAAGCATCCAGACAGGACCTGAGTATAAGACATGGAAGCTGTATCGCACGCACCCCTGCGCCGTGGCGAAGTCGAGATGCTCCTGGTTTTCTTGCTTGGCGTGCTCGACTTCAGGTGTGTGGCGGACAGGCGTGGCTACGAGTGGTCGATGGCCGCTGACAGGCCGAAAACCGCGATCATGATCGTGGCTTTCGGCCTGTCAGGGTTTAGGCGTGGAGAAGCTCGATCGCTGCTTCGTAAACTTCCATATTCTTCCCGAAGGAAATCGCCGAGGCTTGGGCACCAGCCACCAGATGATTCCAGCGCCAGGGCTCACGCGTGGCATAAAACTCTTCGATAACGGCCTGATGATGCTTAAAAGCATGCATCTCGGTAAAGTTGTCGTGGCAGACGATCTCGGCCAGACGGTTGATGAAGGCGGTCGCGTCGTAGCCGTTGTCCACGTACTGTTGGGCGAGATGGATGACGGTTTTGACCTCTGGCACGGCGCGCACTTGGCCGAGATTCGTCGCACCGGCCCAGTCAATCGGCGGCTGTTGATAGATGTGCTGGGTGAGGGTATCCAACAGCTCTTCCTGGGTCCGATAGGGCAAGGCCGCCACGGCGTCCGGATCAGCCTGCGACGAGGCTTCGAGGCGATTCTGGGTGGACCGCACCTCGGGGCCGGTATGCCAGAGCAGCAAGGTCAAAAGCTTGTTGTGCCGGCTCAAGCCTTCCATGCGCACCAGGTAGCGGCGCAGATTCGCACTCGTGTGCAGGTGCACATCCATCGGGTTGCCGGTGAGCGAGCGCAAGAACAGACCTGCCGCGCCGATGGACAAGGCTTCTCCCGCCCCTTCCATCGACAGCCCCTCGGCCAGGGCTTTGGCCAGCGCGGCCGGAATGTCTGCGAAGTCGTTGCACTGCCCAATGACGTCACCCACGCGGCCGATGGTCTCTGTTTCATCGTCACCGGTCTGCTGACGCAGCGGACGACTCATGAGCTCATATTTATCGATCAGCGCCTCGATCTCGGGGAGCTCGGGCTTGCTTGGGAAACGCGCCGTGTAGCGTACGACAGGGCGCATGAGGATGGGCAGATATTCCTGCCCCAGCCACTCGATGGCGCGCCAGGTATAGCCCGGAAAGACGAAATAGTGATCGTCCAGGACATTCTTGGGAATGGCGATCGACAAGAGGAGGTCGAGGGCTTCGACCGCCGGTACGTTGTCCCACAGCCAGAGAAAACAATGATCGGCCATGTGGGACTCGCCCCGGCTGGCCGCGTTGAGGAAAGCCTCCTTCGTGGCCTCGACACCGCCGGCGTCATAGGGCTCGATATCCAGCAGCATGTAGGGTCCCATGGCGGGATGGTGAATATGCTTATTGGAGAGGGCAACGTGCTGCAGGATGGGCAGAAAGCTATTTTCCCCCTCAAGGCGATCAACCAGGTGACGCAAGGCATGCAGACCCACGAGCGGATGCAATGGTCCGCCGTGATGGCCTGGTGGGATATCCGAGGAGCGGGTCACAGCCAGAACCGAGGCAGTGAGGATGGTGCGAGCCGATACGCCGTTCCGCAGCTTGGCCAGCGTCTGATCCACAATGTCACTCGGGTCGGTTTCCTCGATAAACTGTACGAAAGGTTCGATGTCGTCAGAAAACTGCACACGTTGATGCATATTCCACCCCTTCTTGTTTGCTCCGGGATCAAGCCGAAGTGAGAGAAGCCAGCGCCATCCGACATGCCAGTGGCGA
>JAPULM010000247.1 GCA_027294925.1 bacterium | reverse complement strand
CTGGCTGCCCTATGTGTTGTCCCGCATGGATGAAGAGTATGAGGACCAATTTCGTCATCTAGACTTGAGCATGAAGCCGAGTGAGTACTGGCGTCGCCAGGGCTACACCACGTTTCAGCATGAGCCCAATGTGGCAGAACTCATCCACCTGGTCGGGGTGGACAATGTCATGTGGGGGTCGGACTATCCGCATCCGGATGGCGTCTGGCCCGACTCACTGGCAGCGATTGAACAGGACCTCGGACCTTTGTCGCAAGAAGACCGTTACAAGATCACCTGCGAAAATGCGGGTAAGCTCTACGGTCTGCTCTAGATCGAGCCCTGTAAAACAGGCGCCTTGGCTGACCCAACGCGCCTCTCTCCTGCTGATGTTCCTAACGTGGTGAACGGGCTTCCATGGTGGCCATATCGTCCCTTGGGTTGCGTTCATCCTGGTGCCACTCGGTCCATCAGCCAGCATACATGGCGACGTTGTCATAGCCGTGTAAATACAGTGCCATTGCCACGTGAGCTGACTCGTCAACCCCGATCTGTTTGAGGTAGCGGTCCAGCTCATCCTCAGGAATCAGCGCTTGATAAGCGCCTTTTGGGGCAAAGACCGTGGTGCTGGGTAACCAATAAGCCCCCTGCACGGTGGCGCCAGCTTCGCGAATTGTCGCTTCGCGTCGTGTTTCAATAATTGTGACCGTCGGATCATCAATGGCCGTATGCACCTAGGCTTTGAGGGCGCGCATCTGTGGTCGCTCACGTGGCACGAATGTTTTCGAGACATCGGCCTTCAGCGCCTCGGGATCGGATATGCTAGCCGTCCGAATCGGGCAATTAACGATGTGGGGACTTTCACCCCACTAGATTCGCGGCCTTGCCAGCCGCTTCCTCCGAGGCTGTCGACCTGGAGAACCCTTGAGACTCCACCCTTACCCTATCCTGAGCTGCCATTCTCCATACATTCCCCACGTTTCATGCTGTGCACGATGTCATTTTCTGATCTAGTAAACATTTGTTCACTATAGACTGAATGACAACCCTCTGTTTACGTCACCTCGATTGCCTCAACCTTGTCTACAGGGTGTCATGATGACGCCTGCCGCTTACACACCGCGCGATCCCAGCACCACCGTGCTCTATCCGGTGGTGGACGCGGTGGAAAACATGCTTTAAAATCCTTATCCGTACCCAATCCAGTTCATCATATGACCAGGAGGGACCCCATGGATACGCGCAAGGATCTCAAGGCCAAGATCGCCATTGTCGGCGCGGGTCCGGCAGGTCTGGCCACGGCTTGGTTCCTGAAGAAAAAGGGCTATGAGAACGTGCTTGTTCTGGAGAAACTGGGTCGGGTCGGCGGTCTCTGCAAGACCATTACCCAGGACTATCAGTCCTACGATCTGGGCGCCAATTACATTACCCTCGCCTACCGGGAAACCAAAAAAATCGCCCGCGAGGTTGGGGCCGAAACCTATACGGAACCACCCTATACCGCGCTGATCGTCCCCGAGGATCCGGAGCGGAAGACCCATTTCGAATCCTTCGCCAAGGCGATTTTGGTGGATGACCGTACCGGCAAGCCCTTTCCCCTGTGGCGCGCCATGTTGGACGGCTTCAAGTACATCCGGCTCCGTTGGCGGCTGCGTTCGATCATCGACCAACCCACCTTCGCCGGGGTTTGCGACTATAAGGAAGAGGATCTCTGTGTCAATTTTGCCGAATGGATGGCGCGCCACGATTTACAACGCTTCCAGCGCCTCTTCGAAATCCCGATTACCATGATGGGTTACAACCAACTGGACAACATCGCCGCGCCCTACGCGCTGAAGTATATGAGCCTTGGGACCTTCATCCCCATGATCATGCGCGGCGTGCCGGTCCTGAAATGGTTCGTGACCTATCCCAAACGGTTCCGTCTAGGATTCCAACGCATGTGGCAACAGGTAGCCTGGCGACTGGACGTGCGTCTGAACATCCACATTCGTGAGATCACACGCGAGAACGGTGAAATAAAGGTCCGCTTCACCAAACGGGAACAGATTCTCAACTGCATTCGCGAGGACCAGGAAACCATGACCTTCAAATACCTGATCCTGGCCTGCCCGCTCTCGCCCAATGTGCTCTGCCCTTTCCTGGACATGACCGAGCAGGAACAGGCGCTCTTCAAACCGGTCATCACCAATTCCTATACCATGACCACCCTGAAAGTGAAGGACCTGAACCTGATCACGCCGATCGCGCCGGTGGTTCCGCTCACACAAAAGGGCACGCCTTGGGCGGTCGTCCAGCAGTGGAAGGACAAGGGCAGCCTGCTCACCCAGTTTTATACCATGGCCGATACCGACGCCGAACCCCAAGTCCGTAATCCCTGTGACGATATCAAGCTCAAGGATTACGAGCCGGAGATCATAACGGCGATCACGGATCTGGTAAACCGGATGGGCGGCAAGATCGTCGATCCGGAAGATGAATGGCGCACCTACGACCGCTGGCCCTATTTTCAGCACGTCAACGCCGCCCGGTTTCACGAGGGTTTCTACGACAAGTTGGAAGCGCAACAGGGCAGGAACAGCACCTTCTTCGTGGGTGGCCCGACCAATTTTGAGCTGGTGGAACCCATTGTCCGCTACAGCAAGAATCTGGTCGATACTCATTTTTGATCCCTTTCGGTTCACGGCGGCAGGACTCGGTAGGCGGCCATTGTTCCAGCCGAGAGGTCAAGCTTCCCCGCGGGCGGGGTTCGCCGCTGGGAAGCGCGTCCGGGATGCCGCGGCCCCTCACGGCACTGAACCGAGGCATTCGAAGGGATCTACGTGGATCGCTGTGAGCAGGGTCTCAAGCCGCGCTTTGTTAAGGAGGAGCATTCGGCCATTCTTACGCTTCTCGTAGCCGCTGTTGATGTCGCGCAAACACCTGATCGAAGGTGCCGTTATACTTGGCACAGCGAAGCGCCAACATCTGGTTGCTGTTGATCTCATACCACCAGGCCCCAGATTGGATGCAATGCTGTGACACAATGGCTAGCCTACTTGGCATTGGCGTGTTCGACAGCCAGAGCGACAAGTCCGACCAAATCAAATAGTTGTGCTGCCACTCGTTTGTTGACAATACGTTGCGTCTAGTTTGCGGTTCATGGTTCAAATGTTGGTATAGGGCCTATTGGGGCCGTGTGCCCTCCACGCTTAGCAGATACAACTGCTGGGAGGCGGCTTCCGCATGAATCCACTGTCGATAGGCCACTTCAGCTTCCGCACGCTGCGGTTCCGTCACTACCTGGTCACGGACCATCTGGTACCCACGGCTAGCGGCGACCTCGGCCCATATCCCCATGCGAACCGCAAAATCTGCATCGGCGCGTTGTGTCATCTCATGTTGGGGCGTCAACCGAATGTCGACCAGCCCAGCCGAGTCGAACAGCGCCGGCAAACGATCCGCTATTGCGTTATCCATGCCGGCCTCTGAGCGCCAATATAGAAAGGCCCGATAAAACCCCTGCATACTGGGCGGCGGCTCAGGTGTCCATACAATTTTCTCGTGATTATAATCGAGCACCACGACTCGGCCGCCACGCTTCGTACAGGTTGCCATCGTCTCGAGGGCCTCACGGGGATGTGCCAGCCATTGCAACACGCGTGCGGCATGCACCAAGTCGAAGGCCTCCCGAAAGGGCAACCGGTACACATCACCGACCTCGAACGACAAGCCTGGGATATCGCGATGCGTCTGCTGGGCCTCGGTGATGAGGGTGGCATTGGTATCCACCCCAACAACGCGACCGTGTGGGGCCACCGCGTTGGCTATGCCCTGTGTGATGGCGCCCGTACCACAGCCCACATCGAGCACTATGAGGCCCGGGTGGAGTAGGGCTGGCAGCCGTCGATGCGCCGTCTGAAGCGAGCGGCTATTCAGGATCGTCTGGGTTCCTGGAGGCATATGGGCTCGGGACTCGGCAACCGTCTGGGGATGTGATGGTTGCATGACTCACTCCTCATACACTGTGACGGGTTACGGGGAACATGCACGCGGGCTAAAGAAGGGGAAGAAGATTACGACTCCATACCGGATCGAGAGGAAAAGCGTGAATAATTTTTAAGACTCAGGTGTTGATCATCGGTGTAAGGTAATATCACCGAGATCACAAAGGAGAGAAAAGCATGAAAACACGATGCCCTTTGAAATTTCCTCTTGTCATTCTGCTTCCAGCACTCGGATTGGCATGGCTGGGTATGGCCTTGATTAGCTGCACGCCCAGTAAGGTAGCAGCAGATGTCCCACAGTTCAACACAGAATTCTACCGCAACCCCGTAAATCTCGACCTCGCCGGTTGGACCCCAGGCGAAGCCCTCGACGACTTCCGTTTACGTACTGCTCAAGAGGCGCACAGAGACACGCCCTCACAGGAACGTCAGTGAATGATTAGAATCATTCGGGCATCTTCGGCAACCCGACGGAACCCCCACTGACAGACGGAATCAGTTTTCGTGCTGGCGCTTCTGCCGGGTCTTGTCGAACGACATGACTGGCGGCATCAGGTCGCGTCGCAGTTCAGACGGATCGGCTGGTTTGG
>JAPULM010000246.1 GCA_027294925.1 bacterium | reverse complement strand
GGCGTTAAAGGTATGAAAAAATTCCTCCTGGGTATGATCTTTTCCAGCTATAAATTGAATATCGTCAATTAGAAGTGTATCGACTAGCCGATATCGTGCACGAAAGGCCTCTATTGAGCGTCCGTGTTGAAGCGCGCTAATCAGCTCATTCATAAAACGTTCGGACGATAGATATTTCACACAAGCACCGCGCTGTTTGATTCGCTCTCCAATTGCCTGTAATAGATGTGTTTTTCCTAGCCCAATACCACCATAAATGAATAGAGGGTTATAGGCTCGGGTAGGAAGATTGGCGACAGCGAGTGAGGCGGCGTGTGCAAACTGATTTGACGACCCAACAACGAAATTAGCGAATGTGCAGTCCATAGTATATCGAGAGGTTGTACACAACTTCGGTTGGCCGTTGGCCAGGTGGCGCGCCTCTAACTATTATGGGAGCGAGACCTAAACGTTGTTGGACACATTGGATAGCAGTCCGTAGGGTTTGGACGTTTTGAGTATGTCGGGAGTGGTTATCTAAACTAATTAACTTAAGGTCTTTATTGATTAGATGAGTATAGCAGAATTAGTCGATGACATCCAGTAAAGAATTCTATAATTGATGAATGAGGCAGCGCCTTACTTGACAGGGTAAGGGAGAGTTGCTACCTTCACCGCATCCCAAACTATTAGATTGACGTTTCTCACTTGTTCAATGGATAGAATTCTCGTTCAATGGATAGAATTACTGATGAAGCGAACATTTCAGCCTAAGCGCCTTCGGAGATTACGCAAACACGGGTTTCTCGCCCGTATGGCTACTCGCAATGGTCGTCGTGTATTGAAACGGCGACGCTTGAAGGGACGTCGTCGGCTAACAGTGGGACCGAGCCGTAACGACTGAGTAGAACCTAATGTATGACGATCAGCGTCTACGACCGTCTGAGCGCTTACGGCGTGCACGGGAGTATCAGCATGTTTTTCAATACGGGAAAAAATTAGTATCGCCACTTTTTGTCGTTTATATACTCCCTAGCTCAGAATCCTTCTCGCGTCTCGGTATGGCTGTTTCTAAGCGAGTGGGGAAAGCAGTGGTCCGCAATCGGGTCAAACGTCTCATTCGTGAACTCTTTCGGCGTCATAAGAATTTTTTCAAGTTGCCGTGTGATGTGGTTTTTGTTGCGCGCCACCGAGCGGCTGAAGCATCACTAGGCGATTATACTCGGCAGTTCTTGATGCTGTTAAGCCGCTACCAGCAGCCTAAAAGGGATGCGTAAGGCACTACCTTGTAAATGAAGGGTAGCTTGGGGTAACAGGGCGAAAGCAAAAACATGACATATGGAGCGATTCTGGTCAGACTCATTCGGGCATATCAGTTGCTTGTGTCCCCTTTTTTCCCCCCTACCTGTCGATATTATCCCAGTTGTTCTGAGTATGCTATTCAGGCCATAGGCTATTACGGGCCACTATGGGGACTCGCTAAAGCCGCCTGGCGCCTCCTGCGTTGTAATCCGCTGTCGCGCGGCGGCGTGGACCTCCCAATTTCCGTTGGTGACTCGGTATAAGGTAATGGTATGGAAAAGCGAGCTATTTTGGCAATTGTTCTGTCTTTAGTCGTTGTTGTTGTATGGATGAAATTTTTTGCACCGAAGCCGCTAGTTCGCCCTCCTGTGGCTGAGCGAGAGATCGGCAATAGGCCAAAAGATAGGTTCGGGGCAGGACAGAAAATGGCTCAACAAATACCTGTTCAGAAGCCTCAAGAGCTGCAAGAAACGTTGGTGACGGTTGATACCGGCGTGGCCCAACTTACCCTGAGCAGTCTTGGGGCTAGCGTTAAAGCCGTGCAATTGCATGAGTACCGCATATCCCTTGACGATAAGGCGCCGCCGATTGAGATTCGGCCGGTAATAACTGGGGAAAATTTGCCGTTGACCACCAAACTCAGCATCGGCTCGCAGGAGATTCCACTCGGCAATGCGATTTTTGTTCCTTCTGTAACGCGTCTTGTCCTATCAGCCTCCCAACCGCAAGGTAAGGTCACCTTTAATTTAGATATGGGTGAGGGCATGTTGGTTGAACGTGTATATCGATTTCACTACGAAGATTATGTCTTTGAGGTGGATACGCAGGTGAGCGGGGTGCCATTGTCCGATGATAGCGCCATGACGCTATATTGGGGTCCTGGCCTACGTCAACGGCATGAAAAAGCGAATAGCAGAAGAGGGCAAACCGGTACGGAGCCCCGCAGTTACATCGATGGGAAGGTTGTTGATGCGGCGCCAGGAAAAATAGGTGAAACGATAGAGACACAAGGTCGGGTGACCTGGACGGCCCTGGCTGATACCTATTTTGCAGTTGTCTTAATTCCGTATGAGCCTGTCGCCGGTGCGGTTACGATACGACAAGTAGAGGAGAAGATTCTTGAAATAGGTCTACGTTTGCCACTAAGTAGAACCCACCGAGCACAGGCCGTACGCGTCTATGTTGGACCCAAGCAACAGCAGTTACTGGAGGCGGCTGAACCTTCTCTAAGCAAAAGACTTATCGACCTCGGTTGGCTGCAACCGCTTGCATGGCCCATGGTGCTGCTATTGCAATTTGTCAACGGTATAGTGCGGAATTATGGCATTGCAATTATCGTGGTGACGATTTTGATCAAGATGCTGACGTGGCCATTGACCCAGAAGAGTTATAAATCGATGCAGGCCATGCAGAAGCTGCAACCGAAGATCAAGGAACTGCAAATCCTGTATAAAGATGATCGGCAAGCGATGAATCGGGCTATGATGCAACTCTATCGCGATCAGAAAGTCAATCCGATGGGCAGCTGTCTGCCAATGTTGTTGCAAATTCCTTTCTTTTTTGCGTTTTATAATGCGTTGCTTTATTCCATTGAGTCACGGCATGCACCGTTCATCTGCTGGGGAGAAGGTTTCGCATGGATAAATTTATTCGGTCAGTCTTGGCCAGGTGGCGGCGTGTGTGATCTTTCAGTCTATGACCCCACCTTTATTATGCCGATTCTTATGGGCGTTGGCATGCTTTTGCAACAGCGTATGACACCAATGACCGGGGACCCGATGCAAGCTAAGATGATGCAGTTTATGCCGCTCATTTTTCTCTTTTTCTTCATTAAAGCGCCTGCAGGTTTGGTTCTCTACTGGCTTACCAACACCGTTTTAAGCGTTTTGCAGCAACGCCTCGTTAATCGTCCACGTCTGGCAGCGGCCGAGGCGGAAGCCATCGGTAAAGGGTAGTCATCTCCATGCATGTTGATACCATTGCGGCGATTTCTACGCCGCCGGGCATTGGCGGTATTGGGGTCATTCGGGTTAGTGGCCCGGCAACGATACCCATTGCCCGGCAGGTATTCGTACGTCCGGATGGGTTGCCGTTGTCGCGTCTTGAGTCACATCGTGTATACCATGGTTTCGTTCTCGATGCCGACGGCGAGCGGGTGGATGAAGGACTTCTCTGCTTGATGCAGCAGCCACGTTCTTATACCCGTGAGGATGTGGTCGAAATCAGTTGTCATGGCGGTGTGATCACCACCCAATGTGTGCTTGATGCGGTGTTGGCCCGTGGGGCTCGGGTTGCCGAGCCCGGTGAGTTTACACGGCGCGCGTTTATGAACGGACGACTTGACCTGACACAAGCTGAGGCAGTGATTGATCTGATTCACGCTCGTACGGCAGCTAGCCACCGGGCTGCGTTGCATCAATTAGAAGGCGCTTTGTCTGGTCATCTGCGCGATCTGCGTGACCAACTGCTGGAGGTTAGCGTGCATCTTGAGGCGGGGATCGATTTCCCGGAAGAAGATGTTGATCTCATCCACCAAGCGGGCCTGATTAAACGTTTGGCAGCCATTGCCGCGGCAATGTCCCGCTTGCTGCAGACGTTTGAACGTGGGCGGCTGATACGTGAAGGGTTGGTAACGGCTATCGTTGGGCGTCCAAATGTGGGTAAATCTAGCCTTTTGAACGCGCTTACGGGGCGTGACCGAGCGATTGTGTCGCCGTATCCGGGGACAACTCGGGATACCATAGAGGTGGAGCTGCAAGTCGATGGGCTGTTGGTTAGAGTCATTGATACTGCAGGTATTCGGACGACCGTTGACGCCGTTGAGGTAGAAGGGGTGCAACGTGCTAGACAGGCGGCTGAGACGGCTCAGCTCCTTATCGTGGTGCTTGATGGGAGCGATGATTTAACCGATGATGATCGTGTGGTTTTGGCGGAAACGTCTGCTAAACCACGTGTTCTGATACAAAATAAGAGTGATCTCCCGTCCAGGTGGTCACACCATATGCTCGGATCAGAAGCAGTGACATCGCCGCTAATCAGGGTTTCAGCCTTACAGGGATATGGACTATCCGATCTTGAGAGTGCCATTAAGCAGCAGGTGTTGGGCTGTGAGCCTTTTGGGCAGGGTGAAGTTCTCCTGACACGTATTCGGCATCGACAGCAGGTTGCAGCGGCATTGGACAACGTTCTGACTGCGGAACACGCCTTAACGCAAGGTATACCGGTGGAATTTGCCGCTTTTGATGTTTCGGAGGCGCTTCGGCAGATTGGTAATGTCCTTGGAGAAGATTATACTGGCGAGGTACTTGACCGAATTTTTAGCAGTTTTTGCATCGGCAAGTAGTGTTTTTACACGAACGTAAGTCTCGGCTTGTGCAAGGGGGTCATCGTGACACGAGAGGTATCAGCCTGTATCTATGATGTGATTGTTATTGGTGCTGGCCATGCTGGCTGCGAGGCAGCCTTAGCTGCCGCACGAATGGGATGTCGTACCGCAGTGTTTACAGCAAACTTGGATAGTATTGCCCTGATGCCATGTAATCCAGCCATTGGCGGTATTGCTAAAGGTCACCTCGTACGTGAAATCGATGCCTTGGGCGGGGAGATGGCGCGTTGTATCGACCAGACGGGTATTCAGTTTCGAGTGCTTAACCGTAGTAAAGGTCCTGCGGTGCGGGGTTATCGGGCGCAGGCTGATAAGTTGCAGTATCGCCTGTATATGAAGGCGGTATTAGAAGCGCAAGCGCATCTGGATATTAAACAGGCGCTTATCGAACGTTTGCTGGTTGAGGATGGTCGCGTCTGTGGCGTGGTAACGCAGATGGGTGAAGCATATGAGGCCGAGGCGGTGGTGGTGAGTACCGGGACATTCCTGCGTGGTATGATTCATATTGGTCTTAAGCAGTTTGCAGCCGGCCGGGCCGGTGAATTTCCCGCTATTGCACTTTCAGAGGATTACGAACGTTTAGGATTTCCGTTGGGACGTTTGAAAACCGGCACCTGCCCGCGTTTGGATGCTCGCACCATCAACTATGACCAGCTCGAAGAGCAGCTGGGCGATGAGCCGCCAGAACCGTTTTCGTTTACGACACGAGCCATTACCCAACCTCAACTTTCGTGTTACCTGACGTATACCAATCCTCGTACGCATGCTGTCATTCAGGAAAATCTGCATCGCTCACCGCTCTATAGTGGTGTGATCAAAGGCGTTGGGCCGCGTTACTGTCCATCAATAGAGGATAAGGTTAAGCGCTTTCCCGATAAGCAGCGGCATCAAATTTTTCTCGAACCTGAGGGTCATGGTACGGTGGAGGTTTATCCGAATGGCATTTCTACCAGTCTGCCGGAAGATGTTCAATTAGCCGTCGTCCGTTCTATACCCGGTTTGGAAGCAGCCGAGATCATGCGTCCGGGATACGCGATAGAATACGATTTTATTCTCCCTACTGAGCTTAAGCCGACGTTAGAAACGAAACGGGTTGCGGGTTTGTATCATGCTGGGCAAATCAACGGTACAACAGGTTATGAAGAAGCCGCCGCGCAGGGACTGATCGCAGGTATTAATGCGACGTTACAAGTACAAGGACGTC
This sequence comes from bacterium, assembly GCA_027294925.1. The sequence goes on along the minus strand of JAPULM010000246.1, from coordinate 1,626 downwards.
AGCCGTTAACCATTAAACGCTCTGAAGGCTACATTGGTGTACTGATTGATGATCTGGTGACACTTGGTACCAATGAGCCTTACCGAATGTTCACGTCGCGATCAGAGTATCGTCTGATTTTACGGCAGGATAACGCGGATTTACGGTTGCAGGATAAGGGCTATAATGTCGGTCTGGTGGATGAGATGACCTACCAGCGGTTTACCGACAAACGGCGGCAGATCGAAGCCGAAATCGGTCGGCTTGGCGCCAGTCGTGTGGCCCCTTCCATATCGGTTAACAAAGTACTGGAGCAGTGTGGCACGGATCCACTCACCCAACCTGCTTTGGTTTCTGAGCTTCTGAAGCGGCCGCAACTGGTCTATGTCGATGCGCTGCGGCTTTTGGGAGAAGAACCAGCACTGCCCGCAGCGGTTATTGAACAAGTTGAGATTCATTTGAAGTATGAGGGGTATATTCGGCGACAGTTAGAACAGGTCGGGCGTATGCAGCAGATGGAAGATATGTCATTGCCGGCCCCAGTCGACTATGGTGAGGTACCAGGTCTGTCGCATGAGATCCGTGAAAAACTTACCCAAATTCAACCACTGACCTTGGGACAAGCAGCCCGGATTTCGGGCGTGACGCCGGCAGCGGTAGCGATCCTTATGATTTACTTTCAGAAGCGCCGGGCACAACGTAAACAGCATGCACAGTCCGTATCGAAACTACCTCAGCCGGCGTTTTAAGCAACGGGGTATCGTCCTGTCGTCCACTCAGCTTGATCGCCTGACGTGCTATGTCGAGCACCTGCTTCGATGGCGGCGGCGTATCAACCTCACAGGTCTGCATCAGGCAGAACGTGTGATGGATGTTCTGGTCGTTGAATCACTCGATTTTTTACAGCGGCGTGTCCTGGTACATGGCGCCCGTGTACTCGACCTTGGGACAGGCGCGGGTGTGCCGGGCTTGACACTAGCGATTTGTGCGCCGGATTTGCAGCTCACCCTTCTCGATCGATCTGAGAAGAAGATTGCGTTCTTGCGTTATGTCGTACCGCGGCTTGGCATACAAAACTGTCAGCCATACTGTGATACGGCAGAGGCGTTTGGCCGTCATTTGCTCCCTGAGCAACGTTTTGATGTCATTGTAACGCGGGGTGTTGGTCGGGTAGATGATATGCTGCGTCTCGCTGCCCCGTTATTGCGCTCGGGTGGCGCCCTCGTGCTACGTAAACCTTATGCCAGCGAGGAGATGCAAGTAGCGGCGAGTCTAATGACAAGCGCTTGGTCAGAGCTTTACACCATTCCGCTGTCTCAGGACGAAGATCTTGCCTGGGTTCTGGTCGTCGCCTTACGGGACGCTCAAGCCCTAATAAATTCGTGACTTGTGGCCATCGATAGGAGGTGGAGCGGATTTGCAACATCTGCTTGATCTGTTACAGACCTCAGCGACATCGCATGCCTACCCGTCTTAGCAGCTGATCAAAGAGTCGAGCAGCAATTGTAAATTTAAAACCGCCTATTGATTTTAAAGAGGTTACAAATTTTCCCAAGCATCAGAGCCGAATAAATTCGACTTCACGAAGGGCCGATTTACGTGTTTTCGGCCTCGTACAGAGGAAATTTCAGCTAGACTCTGCCAGCA
>JAPULM010000245.1 GCA_027294925.1 bacterium | reverse complement strand
CATTGGACGACGGCGAGTTTGCAGGGATCATGTGATAGGGCTCCTGCTGTGGTGCGCGTCATGCTGCGATACGTGCCAGCCGCTATGGCTTGCCCGCTACGCTTTTTGCATATTGGCTGCAAAGGCCGCGAGGGTGCAGTTGGCGAGAACTGTTACCGCCGACTGCATGCGGTCGATGACGGGCCCTGCCGCGATCAGCACGACCGGGACGAGGACATCAGGCACGGCGATGGTATGCACCACTACCACCAGGGATGAGGCGAGGACGACGCCACTGCCTACGGCTGCCATACCGGTCAAGGACGAGGCAACGATGACGACCAAGACATCACCGAAACCTAACGGAACGTTGTGAATCTGGGCCAGGAATATCGCAGTAAAGGCAAATAAGCAGATTTTGCCTTGCCGATTGGCAATCATGCCAAAGGGAAGGATGAGACCACTCATGCGTTTGTCGACACCCAGGCGCTGCTCGAGGACTTCCAGACACGAAGACAGGGCAATGAGAGAGCTATCCACCATATACGCCAACAGAAGCGGCTTGCTGAGGGCCTTCAGGGTTCGCCAGAAGGTCCCTTTGACGACTCGCCAGAGCAAGAGATAATATACCAAGGCGAGACAGACTGCGGTCAGGTAGAAGGTGACGATGAACTTCACCAAGGCGTGGAAGACGCTAGGACTCAGATCCGCCAATTGACCGGCCAACACACAGGCGAGGCCGATGGGGAGAACAGAGAGCACCCATTGAAAAATCAGGTTGAAGCTGTCGGAGATGACATCGATGAACTGCACTATCTCTTCGGACCCTTGCTTTTGCACCAGGCCAAGGGCCAGGCCGATCAAGACGCAGGAAAACACGATGCTGACGATGTGTCCACTGCTCAGGGAGGCAAAGATGTTGCGCGGCACGATGCTGGTAAGGAAAGGCAGCAGGCCGGATGGGTCATGTGAGGTCAAGTCTGAGTCGAGCACCAAGGCACCCAAAGACGACATCGCAGACGAACTCAGATTCTCCCCCGGTCCGCCGATTAAGGCCGCCACAACACCGACACTGCTTGGTAGCAGCAGCCCCGCCAAGAAACACACCGTAAGGCGCCATAAGTGATCCCGAATCTCTGCGGTTCGCACCAACCTGGCCACCCCACTTGTCATTGAGGTGATCACAATCGGAATCACACACATCATGAGCAGAGACACGTAGATTTGGCCGAACGGGGACAGAACCTGAGCGACGGGTTTGATATAGAACCCAATGAAGAAGCCGATCGCTATACCGGCTACGATGCCCATGGGACTGCCCAAAAAGCCTTGCCTGTCTTTCGGATGTGCTTTGGTCATGCTGGTTACATGTCTCCCTCAAGGCCGAAGATGGAGCGCCTTGCTCGGGGAGTAGCGCTCGTCCGCCATTCATTCGGCATACTTGAGTCGTTTATACTGCTCAACCAAATCGCTGGCGTTCCAGTGTACGTCTTTGATCAAAAGGTAGGAATTCAGCCAGGCCAACAGGTGAGGACTATCCCGACGGACAGGAAGGGCAACGTGATCCTTGGTGCTCTGGTCCACGAAGAGTTGTAGTCGAAGGATGGCCTCGGGGTGTCGGTGCAGATAGAGTTTAGCGGTCAAATCGTTGCGGATCGCGGCCAGCACTTCTCCCTTTTCTACCGCCGTTCTCAGTTCGCGCAACGAGGGATACTCTTTTACCGTCGCCTGCGGGAAGTGATTCCGGGCATAGACGGCGTAGGCGCTTCCCGTCAGCACCCCAATCGGCTGGGTGGTGTGGCGGAGCTCCGCAAGCTCTTTGAGCTCTGATGTGATCCCATGCTCAATCAGTTTCAGCCGGTTGAGGAGCAGCCCTATCTTGAGGGTCAGATAAGGATGTGTAAACAGCACTTTTTTCGCTCGAGACAACGTGAGGCTCGTGGCAAGCCCGATATCCGCTTCGCCCCTGCTGACGATGTCGATGATCTCATTGAACGAATGCGTCTTTCTGACAAATTCCACTTGCACGCCCAGCTCCCTCGCCATGTCCCGGACAAGAGAGATATCGCTTCCTTTCAGATCGCCGGTTTTACTGGTGACAAACAAAGGCGGGTAGTCTATATCGACCAGCGCGACCACGAGCTTTTTTTGCGCCAAAATCCGTTGGATACCAGAGACAGGGTGAGGCTGCTCCGCTACCGTTAGGCGCCACCCAAACACGATGACCAACGTGAGGCCAAAGACGACGTGAACTCTCATTGTCATTACCCTTGTAAACTCCCGTGTTATTTGTTGGCAGATGAGCCCGACGCCAAGAGGGGCTGAAAAAATGCCTCTATCTCTCGGTGCATCTAAACAAAGGTACGAAATCCGCCGTAGGATGGTGCACCCGGGGTCGATGGCCCAGAGGAACCGCCGGCCCTTATCGAGCCGACGGTTACGGTCGGATAATGCGGAAACCTGCCGCAATATCGCGGCTGAGCCTTTCAAGCGCACGGCTCATGACGGTTACCGTCGACTCGTAGTTGGGCGCCCCTGCGGGCTGGCTGAAACGAGAATTCTTTTTGACCCATTCCTTTCCATCCTTGCCGACGATGCTCCAACGAGCCAGTAGAAGGACCTCGCCGCCCATTTCACCATCGAAGCGCGTGACGTCCACCGTGATCTGATAGTCGATCGTCGTCGAGCGTGGCCAAGGGTAAACGGCGATGCGGTCGGTTGACATGAGCATGGACAAATTCTCTGCCAACACTGAGGCGACGATATCCTTCAGCGGCGCGGCCCACTGATCAAATTCCCCCAGCTTTAGTCTGGCCCGGCTGGCGCGGGTAACGATCTGTGGCCGATCCAAATACTGTGGTAAGGTGACCGGTCCAATCCCAATAGAGGGGCCACCAGCCGCGACGGTTGCCGGTCCGAGGGATTCGGCACTAGGCAAGGGTGTCAAGATATAGAAATTGGTCGGCGGGGTGGTCGTACATCCGCCCAGACTTATCAAGTAGACGCTCAGGATCATCACAGCGAGCTGAAACCAGAGTCGACGCATCATGGACCTCCTCTACCTGCTTTTGCCGCGGATTAACGATTCAGGATTGCGCTCCAGCGCATCGGCTAGGACCCGAATGGAACGTGCCGCCTGTTCTATCTCTCGAAGGGCATTAGAGAGGTCGTTTAAGACAATGGACTCCGCTCCCATCACAGCCGACGCCGACGCCAGGGCTTTTTCCGCCTGTCCCAGGGCCGGCCGGACAGCGACTTCTAAATTCTTGAGGGTGGTCTGTCCCTGGGCTAAAGCGTCGCGAGCAGCCGTCAGGGTGTCTTTTGCGCTGTTGGCCAGTGGGGCGACCTGGGTATTGACATTACGTACCAGGGTCTGGGCGTCATGCAGGAGCGGGCGGGCAGCCTTCAGCACTGCCAACGCTTCGTTTTCGACCCTGTCGAGTTGCTTAAGCAGGGTTGGCACGCGTTGATAGGTATTGTGCAAGGAGTCTCTCGTTTCCTGCAGTATGGTGCCAAGATTGGCCATGGCGTTGTCCATTTCCGGGGCGCTCAGGAGGTGATTGACTCGTTGCAGAATCGCGATGACTTCACCGAGAATCTGGTCGAGCGGCAGCTTACCCAGGTCGGTGACGGCTTGCCTGACGTTGGCCATCAGCTGCTCCATCGTCGAGGGCACCGTAGGCAGCTCGAGGTACTGGTTGCTAAGGCCAAGCAACTTAACCGGCGTGTCAGGGCGGAAGTCAAGTTCAATAAACAACAGGCCGGTGACCATGCTTTGCAATTGTAGGGACGCACGCATGCCGCGTTGAATCAAGGCGTTGATCCGGGCTCGGCGGTCTCCAGCCGATCGCAACGCCGTGCGTGTGGTGATGTCGGTGAACTTCCCGGTAATGATCTCGATCACTACCTCGATCAATACGGACAGTTCCTTGGGGTCGGTGAGGGCGACGATTTCGGTCACCTCGCCGACCTGGACGCCGCGAAATTTGACCGGCGCCCCAACATTGAGGCCGTTCACACTGGCATCGTAATACATCACAAAGGGGGCTTTTTCAGTGAAGAATTTGCCGCCGCTAAAGATCAGAAGAGCGGCGACCGTCAGAACCACCGCGCCGACGACAAAGGCGCCGATGACGGTTGGATTTGCCTTGCTACCCATAACGCATGTCTACCCTCTTATTATCCCTGTTATGAGACCGTCTCGCTCAGCCTGTGCCGTCGCGGGTGAGAAAGGTGTGAATTTTAGGGTCAGGCGCATCATCGCGGAGTGCCTTGGGATGGCCAACGGCAAGCATCGTCTTGCTCTCCGCATCAAGAAACACCGAGTTGTCGGCAATGTTAAAAATGCTGGCGAGTTCGTGCGTCACAATGACCACCGTGGTACCGAAGCTATCACGCAGCTCGCGAATCAAATCATCGAGCATCTTGGCGCTGATCGGATCAAGCCCAGCCGACGGCTCATCAAAAAACAAGATGTCCGGATCGAGGGCCAGGGCGCGGGCCACCCCGGCTCGTTTCTGCATACCACCGCTGATCTCGGAGGGATAATAATCCTCGAACCCGGCCAACCCTACTAAGGCCAGCTTCAAGGCGGCGAGTTCCCGGATCTGAGAGGGGTTTAAAGCGGTATATTCGCCGATCGGCAAGGCGATATTTTCGGCCAGGGTCATCGAACTCCACAGGGCACCACTTTGATACATCACCCCAAAGTGTCGCATCATGTGACCGCGGCTCTCCGCTTCTGCCGTCCAGAAGCTTTCTCCGTCGTAAAACACGTCGCCCTGCGCCGGGGATTTGAGTCCGACCAGGTGGCGTAACAGGGTGCTTTTGCCGCAACCACTGCCGCCCATAATAATGAAGATTTCACCCGTTTGGATGGTGAAATTGAGGTCGTGTTGGAGGACGAAATCACCGTAGGCCATGGTGAGATCCCTGATCTCGATCCGCGCTATCGCTTGCGTCATGCTGTCGCACGCTCCCCCATGCTAGATGCCGAGCGCATTGGTGATCACCGCGAACATCCCATCAGCCACAATAATCAGCACAATTCCCATCACCACTGCCGAGGTAGCGGCTGCCCCGACGGCCTGGGCGCTACGCCCACATTGGATGCCCCGCAGGCAACCTGAAAGGGCGACGAGTACACCAAACACACAACCCTTGAAGATACCAATGCCGAAATCGAGCAGGCCAACCGCCTTGACCGTCTCGTTAAGGTATTCCGTCAGCGTCAGATCGAGCATGCCAGTGCCCACCACCACACCACCCAGAATGCCCAGGAGATTTGCATAGACACAGAGCAACGGCATCATCAGGACCAGCGCCAGCATACGCGGCAAGACCAGGAACTCCATAGCGGAAATGCCCATGGTGGTCAGGGCATCGACTTCTTCGTTGACCTGCATCGTGCCTAGCTGGGCGGCATAGGCGGCACCGGTACGCCCCGCCATGATGATGCCGGTCATGATGGGCGCCATCTCGCGGACCATACCCAGGCCCACCAGATCGGCAACGAAGATCTGGGCACCAAACTGACGCAATTGCACCGCTCCCATAAAGGCCAGAATCAACCCGATCAGAAAGCTAATGAGCGACACGATACCCAACGCCTGAGAGCCAGTTTGCTGAACGATCAAGGCGAAGTCGGAACGGCGGAAGTGCGCCTTGCCGATGAAGAATTTGAGCAAGGTCAGCGTCGCCTCGCCCAGAAACGTGAGCATGGCCGCGTTCGCTTCGTAGGCGTTGATCGTGCTTGTGCCCACCCGGCTAAGCCAGGACGTCCGTTGCACCGTTCGACGCGCGCCCTGGCGCTCCGGTACGGCCTCGGCTAGGGTGAGGAGTTTTTGCACCCCCTGCGGCAAGCCGCCCCGGTCGACCTCAATCTGCTTCTGGGCACACCGTTCACCTAGTTTGATCAAGAAGGTCAGGAGACCACTATCCCAGG
>JAPULM010000244.1 GCA_027294925.1 bacterium | reverse complement strand
ATCATCATTCCGACCTGTCTCTCATGCCATCTTCACCTTGAGGAAGGTACCGCCGCCCAAGAAAACCCCAAAAGGCAGGTCAGTAAGGGGTAAGAATTGAACCTGCAAGCGGCTACTCTAGACGGTCCTGACGGGCCGTTTTTCTGTACACACTTCGGGACCGGAGATTTCGCATTGATGTAGATTTCATGCGCTGTTATGCCGGATAACTCCAAAACTGATATACTCTGAGGCAATCGGTGTCAATTTAAACCGATCATAAAAATAACACACATCAAAAGACTTTGCACAACACCAACCCGTATCTCACTGTCTCGCTTGCCACGGCTACCCGATGCCGCTATCCCCTGGCGGCATACCTCCCTAGCAATCTTTCCACCCATATGATAAGATTGCCCCCTTTTCAGCTACATGGGCACGCCCACTGTTCGTAGTATGGTGTCTTATGGCGAAACTGACGGAGGGAAGAGAGCATGGCAGAGACAGCACCGGGACAGAACCAGCCCCAGGTCACTCGACGCACGATCCTCAAGCGCGCGGCAGCCACGGCCGGCTTTATTGCCGCTTCCGGGTTGGCACCCCGTTTGCCGACGATCTGGGCGCAGAAGATCAAGGATATCACCCTGTTACAGGTCGGAGGCTCATACTCGTCGATCATCGATATTGCCAGGCAGGCGACCAAGGAGCTGGGCTTTAAGATCGAAATGCAGAATGCCGCCTCCGACGCCTTGGTCAACCGCGTGGCGACACAGCCGAAATCGCTCGATATCGCCGATATCGAGTATTGGATGACCGCGAAGCTGGTGCCGCGGGGTGTGCTGCAGGGAATAGACGTACACCGCTTTACCCTATGGGATAAGGTCGTGCCGATCTTTACCAAGGGCGAGTATCCGGACGGCAGCCAAGTGTCGCGGCAAGGTATCTTGCCGTACGAGGTGCAGTATCTCAACAAGTCCGACGGCAGGAAGTTTGCCACTGGTCCGACGCAGTGGACGACACTGATTCCGACCGTCTACAACGCCGACACCCTGGGCATCCGCCCCGACATCGTGCAGCGGCCGATCGAGCACTGGCACGAACTGTTGAATCCGGAATTCAAGGGCCGGACCGCTATTCTGGATGTGCCTTCGATTGGCATCATGGATGCCGCCATGGCCATCGAGTCGCGGGGCGATATTACCTACGGCGACAAGGGAAACATGACCCGTGAAGAGATCGATAAGACGATTCGTATCCTCATCGAGGCCAAGCGCGGGGGGCAATTTCGCGCCTTCTGGACGACGTTTGACGAATCGGTGAACCTGATGGCCTCGGGTGAAGTGGTGGTGCAGTCGATGTGGTCGCCAGCCGTCACGGCGGTCCGCGCGCGCGGCATCCCATGTTACTATGTGCCACTCAAAGAAGGCTATCGCGCCTGGGCCTCCGGCTTGGGCCTGATGAAGCATCTCAGCGGCATGAAGCTGGACGCCGCCTACGACTACATCAACTGGCACCAGTCCGGCTGGCAGGGGGGATTTATCGCCAAGCAGGGTTACTACAGTTCGGTGCTCGAAACCGCCAAGGACTTTTTGACCGCAGACGAGTGGGATTACTGGTACGACGGCAAGCCGGCCAAGAGCGAGATCAAGGACCCATACGGCAATCACATGGAAAATGCCGGCCATGTGCGCGACGGTGGTGCCTTCTGGGAGCGCATGGGCAAGATCGCTTGTTGGAACACGGTCATGGACGAAAACCGCCACATGATCCGCAAGTGGAATGAGTTCGTGGCGGCGTAGTACCGAGTTTCTTGCCGGCGGGTGGCGTGCCGTCGCGCCACTGGTTTCTCGTCTCACTGGCCGTATGCCAGGCACACATGCAGCGTAAAGATGAAGCCTTCACTGTCACTGTCACTTTCACCGAGGCTCGTTCCCTATCTCCAGGTGGCACCCCTAACGGCGGTGTTGCTGGTGTTTCTCGGTATACCTCTGCTCGTCGTGGTGGCGGTGAGTTTCTTTGACTACGACGATTTTGAGGTGTATCCCGCCTTCTTGCTGCGCAATTACCTCGAGCTGTTTGGCTCTCGGCTCACTTATACGCTCTATGTGAACACGATCAAGTACGCCCTCATGGTGTGGGCTCTGACGCTCACCATCGGCTTTACGGTGGCCTATTTCCTCGTGTTCCATGTGCGCACCTTTTTGTGGCAGATCGCGCTCTTCTTGCTGTGTACGGTGCCGTTTTGGACCTCTAACATCATTCGCATGATCTCTTGGATCCCATTGCTCGGCCGCAACGGCATTTTCAATCAGTCGTTGATTGCACTCGGCATCATCCAGCAACCGCTGGAGTTTTTGCTGTTTTCGGATTTCGCCGTGGTGATCGCTTACGTGCACCTGTTTACCCTGTTCATGATTGTCCCGATCTTCAACTCCATGGCCCGTATCGACCCCGCCGTGCTCGAGGCCGCAGTGGATGCTGGCGCCAGCGGCTGGCGGCTGATGTGGGACGTGGTCGTGCCGCTGTCGAAATCGGGTATAGCCCTGGGCTCCATCTTCGTCCTGACGCTGGTTATGGGTGACTTCTTCATTGTCAAGATTATGAGTGGCGGCCAGAGTGCGTCCGTGGTGCTGGCGATGTCGAACGAGATTGCCCTCTTGCTGTATCCCCCGGCGGCTGCGAGCGCCGTGGTTCTGCTGCTGATTGTCATTTTGATGGTCACGGCGATCCTGCGCCTCGTCGACGTGCGTCAAGAGCTTGCCGGTTCAGGCTAGGAGCGAACGCGAGTGAGGCAACGCCCCGGAGCTGGTAAACGGCCCTGGACTTTCTATGCCCTGGCGGCATTTTTCACCGTGTTCGTGCTGTTTTTGTACGGACCGATGTCGGCGATTTACATCCTGTCATTTCAGGGACCGAACGGCGGCCTGACTTTTCCCATGAACGGGGTATCGTTGCATTGGTTTGCCGCCCTCTTTGCGCAGCAGCGCACGGGTGATTTTGCCGGGTCTTTTACCCGCTCCTTTTTGCTGGCCCTGGGTGTTCTGGTACTGACGGTGGTCATGTCGGTGCTGGCGGGCCTGGCCTTTCGTCGCCGCTTCTCCGGCGCCACCCTGTTGTTCTATCTGGTCATTGCCAGCCTGATCATGCCCGGGTTGCTCGTCAGTCTGGGGATCGGCCTGATGTTTCAGTTCTTCGGTCTTCAAACGGCCTGGTACACCTCGGCGCTTGGCGCCCAACTGACCTGGACGCTGCCCTTTGGGCTGTTGATCATGTTTGCGGTGTTTAGCCGCTTCAACCGATTCTATGAGGAGGCATCGCGCGACCTTGGGGCTTCCACCTGGCAAACGCTGCGCTATGTCGTGCTCCCCATCCTGTTGCCCGGGATCATCGCGGTGTCGCTTTTCGGTTTCACCTTGTCGTATGATGAGTTTGCCCGCACCTGGCTCATCGTCGGCCCCAAGAATACCTTACCGCTGGAGATTTGGGCCATGACCACCAATGTCACCTCACCTGCGCTCTATGCGCTGGGTACGCTCACCACCGTCGTTTCATTCGTGGTGATTGCTCTTGCACTTACGTCAATCGCCACCATCCAGCGCCGGCGTGAGCGGCGCAGCCCGGGGGCTCAGAGTGGCGAGTAATGTTGCGATGCCGGGAGGTCCCGGGATCTCCGCCGCGCCAGACGTAAAATTATTCTTAGAAAGCGTCTTATGACTCAGTCCGGTGTAATTGAGCTCGTCAACGTCAGCATGCGGTTTGGTGAGACAGTGGCCGTTGATGGCATCAATTTGCGCCTGCCACACGGCAGCTATTGCTGCCTGCTCGGCCCTAGTGGTTGCGGCAAGACCACCATCCTGCGCTTGATTGCAGGGCATGAGACTCCTACCGCTGGCGATGTCCGGATTGGTGGTAAGAGCGTGATCGGCCTGCCGCCGGTGCGTCGTGGTACGGCCATGATGTTCCAGAGTTATGCCCTGTTTCCCCATCTGACCGTGCTCGACAACGTGGCGTACAATTTAAAGGTGCGGGGCGTGAGAAAGGCAGAGCGGCGGCAGCGGGCGCACGCACTCTTGACGCAGGTACGGATGGAGAGGTTCGCCGAGCGCATGCCGGCCCAGTTGTCGGGAGGCCAGCAGCA
>JAPULM010000243.1 GCA_027294925.1 bacterium | reverse complement strand
CCCCTCATCGGCCATGAACTGCAACTGACCGATCGGATCGCTTCCGGCGTGCTCCTCGAACATGCCGAAGTGTGGGGCAAAATTGATCGTGAACGTCTGTGCTTGACTGTGTTCTGCGGCATCGAGGTCGCGGTCACCGGCGAAGGCACCCCCGACGGTAGCGACGCCCGCGGCGATCGAATGTTTGACGAACGTTCTGCGCTCCATGCTTGCCTCAGTTCCGATGCTTGATGTGAGAGGGGTCGGCGCGGTCTTCGCTTTGCGACTGCCGCCACAGGGGTCCGTCTGCCCGTAACGCACGAGCGAATATCTGAGTTAGTGATTCCACGAGCTCTATTCCTTTTATAGGGCCGAGCACATTGACGGCGCTGGCGAGTGCATCGGCGACCGCGGCCGTTGGTGCGAACACGGTGGCGATGCGGCGCTCGGTGAGCCCGAGCCCCGTGGCAGGATCGATGATGTGGGAATAGCGTACGCCATCCACCTCCAGGTAGCGATACGTATCGCCCGACGTGGCGACCGCACCGTCTGAGAGCCACACTGTCTCCGAACCGACCGTCCCGTCGTCTACCTTCGGAATCTCCACACGCCAACCGGGTGTGTCGGGCAGGTAGATTTTGTGTCCAACCTGGTCGGCGTCGATAACCGTTGCCCCTAATTCCCCTAAAATTTGCGACGCGGTACTTTTTCCGGAACCGATACCACCCGTAACACCAATGACTGAGACCACTTTTCCCCTTTCCTTGGCTTGTTTTGGTCACGCTTGTACAGATGGGCAGCAGTCGATCAGCGATTCCGAACGTCGTATCAATTTCAAACACAATATATCCTACCCTACCAAACCGGTAGGGTGATTGAGGTACGCAGTACTAGGTCGTTAAGCCGCGGTAAATCTTTGGTAGTTCGTTAGGTAACGCTTCAATATCATCGATGACCAGATAATTTTGGTCCGGGCACATCTCTCGTAGGTAGTCATGCCCGGCTGGGTCCACCGTGATGCAAAAGGTTTGGATGCCCTTGAGATGTGCCTCGTTCAGCGCCATCATGGTGTCTTGGATGCCATAATCTTTGCTTTTGCGGTCTTTGCCGTAGTCGTAATCTTGCGGGTAGCCATCACTTAGCAGTAGGAGGGTCTTGATGCGGGCGTCTTGCTGACTAAGTTTATAGATGGCATGACGAATGGCAGGTCCCATGCGCGTACTGCGATACGGTTTGATGGCTGAGATTCGTCCTTGTGTGCGCCTATCATAGGCGTCGTTAAATTCCTTGGCAATGTAAAAATCAACCTGATCGCGACCATAACCGGAGAAGCCGTAGACGGCGTATGCATCGCCCAAGGTCTGCAAAGCCTCCGCCATTAGCACGAGCGTCTCTTTTTCAACGTCGATGATGCGCCGTTTTGGCTTGTCAGGGCTGAGCGATGTTTGGGGAGCGTAATAATCTTCCCGCACGAAGCCGGAGAAGTCGTAGGGACGGGTTGCGCGGGGCTCCGATGTCTCGGGTGGCTCGGTTTCTGGTTCTTTGACATTGTCATCAGTCGACGCACTCATATCGAGCAAAAACACGGCTGCGACACTGCGGTCACGCTTGTTGCGTCGCATATACACCTTGTCTGACAGGGCATTACCGGCTCGACGGTCCACAATGGTCTCAATTGCACTGTCTAGGTCAATCTCTTCTCCATCCACCAAGCGTTTAACTTTTTTGAACATCTCCGGCTTGAGCATCTGAAATTGGCGGATGACGCTGGCCAATAAATCAGCGTGTTTTTGGCGTGTTTCTTCCACAAATGATGTGTCGTCTTCGTCTAAGACTGTTTCGGTGAGGCGGCACCAGTCCTTGCGGTAATCGCGGATTTGGTAATCCCATTCATCGTACAAGACGCTTTGCTTTTCTGTGCGCAGCTCGCCGAATTCATCAGACAGTTCGGCGCGTAGTGTCTCAATTTCTTGTTGTAGTTCAGTACGATGTGCAGCATCATCGCTTGTCGTGGCCTGGCGCCCTTCGAGGTCGGCGACAAAGAGTCCGGAGGTGTCGGAAAGATCGCCGGACTGGATACTAGTAATATCGATGTCGCCGCGTTCAAGCAGTTCTTTCAGCACTTCCGGTGAGATTGGGCTTAAGGCGTCCTGCATGCCCTCGAGTTGTTCAGCGAGATCTTGTAGACGGAATTGTTTCTCGATGAGTTCGGGCTTGATTTCGCCACGATACGGCACGGGTTCGATGCCTTCGGCCGGTTCGGAACTGTCAGGGAAGGTCGGCATCACATCGGCACCTTCACCGGCCTGGCGAAATAGATCGGCAATGTCCAGCATATCGGCGTCGTCGTCCAACTGGGCAGCAAGTCGGTCAATCGCCGCCGTCGCCTCGCCTGAAAATGCTGCAGCAGCTTGCCCGGGGGCTTGCGTGATCAGGTGGTAACATGCCATCACGGCGATAGCCGTGTCACAAACCGTCACGTCGGGCTGCAGCAGCGGTTGTAAATGTGTCGCGAGCAACCGTAGCAGGGAATGCAGCGCCGGCGGTTGGACATCTGACAGGTCGCTACCTAGCGAAAGTTGCAATAGTCCTTCAAGCAGGGCTTGACGTAATGACATATCATGCAAGGCAGGGCGCTGTTGTAGACTGTGGTGCATGAGGCGCTCTAGATCGTATCGGATGCCTCGGTAGCGTCGGCTGATGTCGGCATCGATGCGGGCGTCTTCAAGGATGGTGAAGAGGCGCCGGGCGAGTTCCGGTGCCTGGAAGCAGGAAAAGAAATGGATAAAGGCGGATACCGTGTCGGGCTGTTTCTGCCCCCCGAAGGCGGCAAGCTGTTTCTCGACATCCGGGGTGTGGCGCTGTAAGGCCTGGATGGAAAAGCGAAATGTGCCGCATTCGTAAAATCCAACCTGATGCAGAATGGCGACTTTATAGACCGCCAAATTTTCGCTTGCCTCGGCAAAGTCATCTACCTGCTCAGGTACAAAGATGGTGCAACCATCGGTCGTCGGTAGAGCGTCATCGGTGCTGCGCAATTCGAGGCGTTGGCCTCGTAGGCACTCGGTATACAGCTGTAAAACGCGTTGTATATCGGCGAAGGCCACAAGCTTTTGCAAGGCCCGCATACGATCTTGTGCCGTAGTTGATTCAATGGCGAAGTAGGCCTGTGCAGCATCAGCATGGCGTTGGGCGAGATCAAGTCCGGTCTCAACCCAGGCATGCAGTCGGCTACCAGGCAAATGGCGATTGAGCTCGGGGAGATGGTGCAGAAAGGCGATGACGGCCGGCGGGCTGACGTTAGCAATTTGCTGACACCAGGAAAGTGTCTGGTGACGTTCAGTCGTTCGTTGCAGACTGAGCGTGCTGCTGATGAGATGCAAAAACGAATCGACATCGGATGCTTGCGGGTGGAGCAGAAGCAGCATGATGGCGTGAATTTTGGCTAGCTGCGTCGCGTCGAAATGTTGCGCCAGGCTAGCATAACGTTCGAGATAATGCAAGGCCACTGGAGGCGCATGTTTGACCAAGCACCGGGTCATTTCCCAGGCCGGCGTGAGGTCGATGTCAGGGGGCTGTTCAAACAAAGCCCGGCTGATGGTGAAGAAGGCCTGGCAACGTTTCATATCCGTTTGTGCCAAATTTTGTCCAAGCTGTATCCAGGTAGCACAGACCGTGAGTGTATGGCGGCCAAACAGGGGCGGACTCACACGAAAATAGTCTGCCGCCAGGCTCGGACGCGACGGGTAGCGGTGCAACAACCACTGGCCGCCTTGTACCCATAACGAGAGGCTTTGCTCGTGCGCTAAGGCATGTTGTAGAAAGGGCTTGGCAGCTTGTAAAAAAGCCGTTGCGACATCAGCTGAAGTCGCAGCGAGAGCGGTGCTATAGTCAGCCCAGGCCCACGCCTGTTGAGCGCCAAGATGTTGCAGCAGAAGTGGGCTAAGGCTGATAAAAGACTCAGCGCTTTCCCAGCTTCGCCACCCACATTGGGCTAGGGATAAACAGTACTGTTGCCATTTTGAGAATTGTGACGCCGTGAGGCTCGCCTGTATCTCAGTTGATACGTCTGCGTAGCGCTGTGCAACGGAGGCGGAAAGAGCCGCCAAACGGTCGTAGGTTGTCTCAGGCATACCGTCCTAGCTCACCTATTTATTGGCACGGTGTAACCCGGATGATCAGATTGGGTTGCTTAGGGAAACAGAGTTGATACCAATTCAGCTACCGCCCGTTGGACGTCGGCGTCGTCCGTAATCGCACGGCAAATGGCGACGTCACAGGCACGCCGTGGGTTAATGCCACGTGCCATAAGTAGGCCGGCATAGACCAGTAAGCGCGTACTGACGCCTTCTTCAAAACCGTGCTGACGTAGGTGACGCACTTTGGCTCCCAAGGTTGCTAGGTCAGCGGCGATGGTCAGATCCACGCTGCTTTCGTGGGCAATAATTTTCGTCTCTTGCTCTTGCAGTGGGTAGTCAAATTCGAGCGACACGAACCGTTGGCGGGTACTGGGTTTGAGATCTTTAAGGACGCTCTGATAACCGGGGTTGTATGAAATAACCAAGATGAAGTTCTGATGCGCTTCGAGGGTAATGCCCCGTTTCTCAATGGGAAGGATACGCCGATGGTCAGTTAGCGAATGAATGAGGACGGTCGTATCTTTACGAGCTTCGACGATTTCATCAAGGTAGCAGATGGCGCCCGTATGCACGGCATGCGTGAGCGGGCCATCCATCCAAATGGTTTCTTCGCCGATCAGCAAATAACGCCCGACCAGATCACTAGCGCTGAGATCCTCGTGGCAAGCGACAGTGACGAGCGGATTGGTGACCGTGCGGCGATCTTCCGAAGCGTGGTTATGTTGGCGGTAGAGGAGGTGCGCCATATATTCAACAAAACGGGTTTTGCCACAGCCCGTGGGGCCCTTGAGCAGCACCGGTAAGTGAGCTTCGTAGGCGGCTAAGAAGACCTCCACTTCGTCAGCAATAGGCAAGTAATAAGGTTCATCACGGAGGGTGTAGGCTTCCGCTGTAGATATGCCTGAGCTGATGGCGTCTTCCGTTTCGACTGTTTTCATGCCTGCCATCCTGCCACCCGGTGAAATTTGTCCACCTGGTGGTTTGGGGTATAGGTCCAAGTCTCGGTATGTTTCTGAAGCACCACCGCTTGACAGCGTCCTTGTTTCAGAGCGGCAATGACATCTACTTCGGTGCGAATCGAATCGTTAAATTGGGTTGCATAGCAGCCAATGCCTAGGTCCGAATGCGCGTCGCTGCCTCCGGTTGGCGCCAGTTGCAAGGCGTCGCACGCCTCCATGGCTAGTTTGTTTTCGCGGTCGATGCTACCGCCATTACAGACTTCGACGCCGTCTACCAGATCGAACACCGGGCGGCGAATGGCATCTTCCAATGTCAAGGGGGTAGGTTCAGCGCCATTGCGAAAATGCGCCGTAAAGGCTCTTCGGAAGGGATGCGCGACAACCATAGCGCCACCAGCATCGTCGACCACTTGCCGGAGCTTTTCAGCTTGCTGGATGCCCGATACGTACTCATCTAAACCGTAAACGAGTACATGCCCAAGATCGGTACTGACTTCCATGCCGCGTAGGAAAAGAAAGTCGTATTCTGCTGCCAGATCTCTGGCCATAAAGCGATCCCAGCATTTATCATGTTCGGTCACCACAACGCCGTTTAAACCAACCTGTTTGGCCTGTTGAATCAGCTCAATAGGGTGGAGATTGCTATCAGCTGAATTCCAACTGGTGTGGATATGCAAATCTAAAATCACAACGGGTATCCTTACGAGTTTCTATTCGTTTGGCGGAATGCATATGTTGGCTGATTCTATCATGGATGTCTTAGCCAAACAATCGTTTGATTGAGAAAATATAAGTCTATCGGACGCTTGCTGGGTCAGCGATACCAGCGTTTCAGGGTGGCCGGTGATACACCTAGCCCGTAAAGTAGCATCAAGACGTTGTTACGCACCGTTGTATAAATCAGCCCTTCGTCTTGCCAACGTCGTCCAGAGGTCATGACGGCTTGCGGTATAATAGCGAGTTTGCCGTTCTGGCGCAGCGCTTTGACCAGTTGTACATCTTCCAGGAACGGCGTATCGGCATAACCGCCTATTTTTTTAAACAGCGATCGGCGTATAAAAAGCGCCTGATCACCGTACGGAAGTCGCCCAATTCGCGTTCGTAAGTTGGCTCCCCAAGCAACAAGGCGTAGGCCTAAGGTCGGTGGCGTCAGATTCAGTCGAAAGGCACCACCGGTAATGTCGTGTTGCCGCATGACAACACGTATGCTGTCCAGGCCGCCCGGCGGCAGTTGGGTGTCGGCATGTAGAAATAATAAGACATGGCCTTGGGATTGTCGGGCTCCTGCGTTCATTTGGCGGGCTCGTCCCTGCGGGGCATCTAGGACATGTGGGGTAAACTGGCGGGCAATCTCTTGCGTGGCGTCACGACTCCCGCCATCTACAATAATGAGCTCATCGGTTGGCGCTAAGCTGACACTGGCTAAGCTGGCATGTAGATGTGCCTGCTCGTTGAGCGTTGGCACAATAACCGAAAGCCGTAGAGGGGACCCTTGCTCATGTCCTGAGTTGGAAGGCATGCCGCGGTGCC
>JAPULM010000242.1 GCA_027294925.1 bacterium | reverse complement strand
CAATATCAGCCTGCCGGAGCCGTGCAAATGGAAGATAAAAACCCCTACGTATATAGGAAGGAGTCGCATGGTGACCACGGCGCCGGCCTTATCAATGTCGGGCCAGCTGCTGCCGCCTGGCCCGCCTAAGATGCTGAATCGCGTCATACGCGGCAAAAAAGCCTGGACGCGGGCGACTATTCGTGAGACGGATTATATCTTACCGATATCGCAGGCGTGTCTCGACGAACTCGATCATATGATCAAGACCCTGCGCTGCCACCCGCTCGACACCCTCCTGTTGACACCGGAAGATTATCCCCTGTCCGCCAGTCGGCGCTTTATGGCCCGCGTTAAGCAGGTTCTGGAGCGGGGCGTCGGGTTCGCTCTTGTCGACCGCTTACCCGTACGACGCTACACAAAAGCGGAACTCAAAGCGATTTATTGGCTGTTGAGTTCGATGATCGCACGGCCAGTAGCCCAGGCTTTCAAGGGCACCATGCTGTATGACGTCATCGACACGGGGCAGAAGATGAATGAGCGCGTGCGAGCCGATTTGACCAATCAAGAACTGCGCTTTCATACCGATTACGGTTACAATCGGCCGCCACCGTATTTTGGTTTGCAGGTCCTACGCACCGCCCGCAAGGGTGGACGTAGCAGTGTTATCAGTCTATACACGGCGCATAATGCCATGCGCCGCCGCCATCCTGACCTGTTACCACGCCTGTATCGGCCATTTTACTTGAACCGCTACCAGGAGCATGCGCCCGACGAGCCGATCGCAACCTACCGGCCGATCTTTGAATATGATGGTACGGTCTTAAAAGCCCAATTCAACCACCGTAATGTCGAGGCTGGTTACGCGCTCATGGGGCAGACCATGGACCCAAAGGGCAAAGCGGCAATCAATGCCTTGTCGGAGGTGTTGGACGATAAAGCGCTACAGGTTGATTTTGCGCTGAAGGCCGGCCAGATAGAGTATGTACTGAACTACCAATGCGCACATCGCCGCACAGCCTATGAGGATGTTGACGAGCCGGCGAAAAAACGTCACCTGGTGCGCATTTTCCTGCGTGACGATGGGGCACGCAGTTATATGGGATGAGGGTAAAATCCTGCCGGCGTTAGTCGTGTGAGTTGCAAATCATCATATCCATACCACCTTACGCGGCCGAACCGGCCAGATGCTGACGCCGGTAGCGGAGGGGATTGAGTCACAAGGCGTTCAGGTCCTAACACGCTCGGTTGAGCAGGTAACCTGGGAGGAGATGCTAGCCACGGATGGCATCGTGGTGGGCAATCCGACTCGTTTTGGCGGCACGGATTGGCAACTCAAACGGCTATTTGACGTCGCGGCCATTCAGGATTATCCCGGCGCTCGTATTGACGTCAGCCATCGGGGGCGTAGCAGGCAGCTTTCTCTCCCCGTATGTCAATGCAACGTATCTTCGCCTTATCGCCGGCCTGGGTTTTATCGGCATCGGCATCTGGACCGTGATTACCGCGTAGTCAGGTCGCCCTCTCGCCATGCATTCTTTCGCCTGGCCTCTCGGCGTGCTACTATTGACGCACGATGAGAGATATAACCATGCCCCCGTGATGGCAAGCAGGATAAAGGGAACACCATGGATATTCAGTTTACGCCGGAAGAGATCGCCTTTCGTGATGATGTCCGCCACTTCATCGAAGCGAATCACCCTAAACATCTACAAGGGGTACGCTACCGCACGGAGCTGGGCCGTGAAGACATCCTCACCTGGCACCGCATTCTGTATAACAAAGGCTGGGTGGCTCCCAATTGGCCGGTTGAATACGGCGGCACCGGATGGACGATAACCCAGCGTTATATCTTCAACGAAGAATGTGCACGTGCCGCTACCGTTATTCTCATGCCATTTGGCTTGAACATGGTAGGCCCGGTCATTTTTACCTTCGGATCGGACGAACAAAAAGCCCGCTTCTTGCCGCGCATCCTGTCAGGTGAGGATTGGTGGTGCCAGGGTTATTCCGAGCCCGGAGCCGGGTCCGATCTGGCCAGCCTGCGTACCACCGCTGTGCGTGACGGTGATGACTACATCCTGAATGGACAGAAGACCTGGACCACCCTGGCGCAGCATGCGGACTGGATCTTTTTGCTGGCGCGCACCGACCCGGATGCCAAGCCGCAGGCAGGCATTTCGTTCTTCCTGGCCGATATGAAATCACCTGGGGTCAGTGTGCGTCCCATCAAACTGATGGACGGCAGCTATGAAGTTAATGACACATTTTTCGAAAACGTGCGCGTCCCACGCGAAAACCTAGTCGGCGAAGAAAACAAAGGCTGGACCTATGCCAAGTTCTTGCTGGGTCACGAGCGTGTGGGCATTGCTGGCGTGGCACGCTCAAAGACCGCCCTCGCCTGGGTGCGCCATATCGCTGCCAGCGAACAGATTGACGGTAAACCACTGCTCGAAGACGAAATTTTCGCCTACAAGCTAGCGGAAACTGAGATCGAGTTAAGCGCTCTGCAATATACTGAACTACGCGCTCTGGCGGCCGAAAGCCAGGGGCAGGCGCCCGGTCCGGAAGCGTCAATTCTGAAAATCCGCGGCACTGAGATTCAGCAACGCATCACCGAGCTGGCGCTGGAAGCCGTTGCCTCTTACGGGTTCCCATGTGGACGCAGCGAGGCAGATGAAGAACACCCCGCCGCCATGGTGGGTCCGGATTACGCCAGCGGCGTAGCGGGCAATTATTTCCATATGCGAAAAACCTCTATTTATGGGGGCTCCAACGAAATTCAGCGCAACATCATTGCCAAGATGGTGCTCGGTCTGTAATCAACTTGCCGGGTAACGGACTACCGACCCTGCGGGCGAGATACTCACACTCCCAGGTAAGATGACCAATCGACTTGAAAACTTGAGGTACTCACGGCATGGATTTTTCGTTTAGTGAAGAACAAAATCTACTCCGCAACAGTATTGCGCGGTTTCTCCAGGACCATTACAGCCTGGACACGCGTCGCGACATCGTCGCCAGCGCCGAGGGATGGCGCCCGGATGTGTGGACCCAGTTTGCCGACCTGGGCTTGATGGCGGCGGCGTTTCCTGAGGCGCACGGCGGCTTTCGCACCTCGGCGGTCGACAGCCTGGTGATTATGGAAGAGTTCGGTAAGGGGCTGGTCGTCGAACCTTATCTACAGACCGCCATTATCGGCGGCGCCTTTCTACGCTATGGTGCGCCAGCCGCTATGCAAGAGGCCCTCATCCCAGCTATCATTGAGGGAAAGATCGTTGTCGCCTTCGCCTACGC
>JAPULM010000241.1 GCA_027294925.1 bacterium | reverse complement strand
AGGAGACAGAAATGTCTACAAATATCTATGTTGGCAATCTCCCATTCACCACAAATGAAGAGGAAATTCGCGGCCTCTTCAGTGCCTACGGGGATGTGGAGTCCGTGAATCTTATTACTGACAGAGACACCGGCCGCCTACGCGGCTTCGGCTTTGTGACCATGTCGAGCGGCGGCAACGAGGCGATTAGCGCAGTCAATCAGCAAGAGTTGGGGGGACGCAGCCTCACGGTAAACCTCGCAAAACCCCGCGAAGAGCGCAGCCCGAGCAGATGGTAAAATGATCGACGTGTCAACAAGCACGCGGTTCTGGGCATAATTCCTGGTGAGATTGTGCTGAAAACAGCGGTTCCCAGATCGGAACCGCTGTTTTTCTCTGTTGCTCCTGGGACCTGTCCTTCCCGAAAATTCGAACCTGTTGAAATTCTTGACCTCTTCTCTTCTCGCGATCATCTTTGATCGGTGCGCTTTTCGTGCACGCCGTGTCGTAGGCAGGCAGATGGCACGTATCACTCAAACCGCCCCTCCCCGCCCCATTTTACGCCTTGATACCCAGACTGCAACCTACAAGTGGTTGGTGGTTGTCACGGTGCTGCTCGCGGGTGCCACACAGACCTTCGCCGGGAACAGCGTCACACTGGCCATCCCCCGGATCATGGCGGATTTTGGCACTGACCTGTCGACTGCCCAGTGGGTGAGCACGAGTTTTCTGATTACACGCACGCTCATGGCGCCGATTCTGGGCTGGTTGGGCGGCTTCCTCGGTTATCGGAATCTGTTTATCAGCACCATGGTCGGATTTGTCATCACCTCTATTGGCTGCGGTTTGGCGCCAAACATGCCCATACTGGTGGTTTTCCGCCTGCTTCAAGGCATTGTACTCGGCCCCATGGAAGGACTCACGGTCGTCCTGCTGATCAATACCTTCCCGCCGCACCAACGGGGACTGGCTATTGGTCTGCGTACGATCGGCTGGTCATCCGGTCAAATCGTCTCGTTTACACTGGGTGGGTATTTTATCGATCAGGTCTCCTGGCGCATGATTTTTTTCCTAGGTATCCCCAGCGGCCTGATGGCCGCTGTGCTGGGTTGGTTGCTCATTCCCCAAGAACGTGAATTTAAAGATATTCCGGTCGACTATGCTGGCCTTCTAGCCTTGGGTATGTTCCTGGTCCCGCTCCTGTTAGGGATTAGCTTTGCTCGACGTGACGACACCGCGACGTCCACACTGATTATGCTCGGTTGTATTACCGTCGCCGGTAGCGTCTTGTTTATCTTCCGGGAGTTAGTGACCCAGTTTCCGGCTGTTAATCTGCGGCTGTTTCGACTGCCGGCGTTCAGTCTACTCTGCGGCACTGCCTTTTTCAACACCATGGGGTTGTTCGGGGCGCAGTTCATGATTCCGATCTTCTTACAACAGGTCATGGGCTATACGCCGCTGCAAGCTGGGCTGATTATTGTCCCGGCCCTCATCGTTTCGGCATTTGGCGGCACCCTATCGGGGCGCTTGTGCGATATCATGAGCCCCCGCCTGCTGATTCTCATTGGCCTAGTGGCCCTGACCAGTGTGTTTTATCTGTTTTCGTCTGTCTCCGCGCTCACCACCAGCGGCGTGCTGATCGGGTACATCATCTTGTACCGCGTGTGTCTGTTCTCGATCAATACGCCACTTACGGCTTTGAACGTGAACATCCTGAGCGACGATCAAGTGCGTATGGGCCAGGGGTTACTCGGCATGGTACGCAACATCGGGGCAGGTCTGGGCGTGACGATTACCAGCGCCATCTTCGAACGTCGTCGGACGTACCATCAACTCCTGGCCTATACGACTTACAACGCTGCTTCCCCGGAGCATATTGACACCATGCGGGAGATCGCCCAATCCTTGCGTCATACTAGCGTTGGCCCAACAGACATCAATGCGATGACGCTGCGTACCCTCCGACGTCAAATGGACATTGAATCCGTGGCAGCCGGTTTCCGAGATAGTTTTTTTACGGTCGGATTCTGTTTCCTGGTTGCCATGCTGCCCATGCTGCTGATTTCCATCCGGCGCACCGACACCAAGCGGGCAGGGTAGACGTGTGCCCAGGGATGCTTGCTGAGATACTTGATAACCTTCTGCTTGACCTTCTTGCCCTGGCGCTCATTTTTGACAAGATCGTAGTGGGCCTTAAACTAGAGAACCTGTCATACGGTGCCAGTTCTCCCGGGCGCGCGGGCGTCTCGCCCGCATGGACTGTAGAGAGAAAGGAGCGTATGGAAACGGTCTATGTCATTCAAATATGGGCGTTCCATGGCGGTGGCATCCAGGGCTGGCGCACCGCGAGCCGCGCTTACCGACAGCCTTATTGTTTCCGGACGCGTGAAGCCGCCGTTGAGGCGATGCAGGAGCATTTCGGCAACCTGCACGAAGGCAAGAGCGTACGGGTGCATGAAGTTGACGCAACCCCGGCGTTACTGGCGACTTTGGCGGCGCCGCCAAAGTCGATGTGACGGTGCCCGATCGGTGCGATAAACGGTATCCAGTCTCTAGCGTAGGAGAATAAGCAGTGAAATTTGGCTTGCGGTATTGCAATGTGGGTCGCTATGTCGATTCCGGTAAAGGCTGTCGAATTGGTCCAGGCCGGCGAAGCAGCGGGGTTCGAATCGGCCTGGACAGTCGAACATACCGTGGTGCCGGATGGGTACCAGTCACCATATCCCTAGCCGGTTCATAAATCCGTGCCGATCATCGTGGGTGGCGATTCAACCTTCGCTACCCGAGTTTCAACTGCAGACGGCCTCTGACCCGTCTTACCAGTTGATCAGATACGGCTTCTGTTGGCGCCACCCATCGTCGGAGGGGAAGATGGTGGTCATTGCAAAACGCTCAGGCTCGCCGTCGAACCAGTCCTGCACCGTCTCCCGCCACTTGATGTAGTGCGGGGCGTTGCGGTGTGCATTGAGGTGCGCATCCTGATTTTCGTAGACCTCGTACAAATGGAAGGTGTTGGAATCGGTTGTACTCTGGTGCATGTCAAAGCGTAGGCAGCCGGGTTCATCCCGTACCGATCCTTGCGCATCGCCTAGACTGGCTTGCTTAAACTGCTCGGCGAATCCGGGCTTGATTTTGATGGTGACGAAAATAGCATACATTGGCGTTTCCTTTGTTGAGTTGGGCATCATGTGGTGTCTCGCGCACTGTAGACCGCCGTATAAAAGTTGTCAATATCTATGAGCAGACTGCAACTCGGTCACGCTAACGACATGACGGACATCGAGTACCTGGAGTGAATTCTCGACCAGGGGTGTCAAGTGCCTGGACAAAAGTTGTTGTCCCCTCCCCCCCATCCCCACCTTCCCCCGCCAGGGGGGAAGGGGTAAGCAAAATGTTCGAAAATTTATGGTCAGGTACTTATGACACTCTCCGGCTATACGTCTCGCAAGTCTCATAGCACATCCCCAAGCATGGGAATGCCCAATCGCTTGCGTGCCGTTTCGTCCTTAAACAGTTCCCTCTTCCGCGCTGGCACGTCAGCACGCTCCCCCGTGTGCTGGGCGTGCCGCATGGCCGGCATGCTCGCCCCGAGAAACAGGGTATGCTTGCCGTACTTGCCGGCTAATGTATCCACACAATTATAGATTCTGGCGGTGTTTTCCACTTTCAACACGTCGTCAAACAGATCCAGTTGTACCGGCAGGTCTTCCGTCAGATGGGTCAACACAACGCCCGTCAGCCGATAGCGCTGACGGGGTTGAAAGACCTGGTCAAAATACACATCGACGAGGCGAATAATCTCATTGGGAAACGCTGTAGCGCGTGTCAGGGTGATGTCGTAGCCGTCGTGCTCAAACGCCTGTGTGCGCAGGAAGAAGCACACCTTGCGGGCAATCAGGTGATGCCGACGCGCCTTGATGCAGGCATTTTCAATGTTTTTTGACAGCTGCGCAAAGACATAGGTGCGGTCATTGGACGGCGGGGTAAACGTTTTGGTCTTGCTGATCGACTTGAAGTCGTGTCTTTCCTCGGTTTCAAGGGGTAGAACCGCCGTGCCGCGCAACTCCTGCCAGATCTCCTGGTGCGGCTTGGTGAGGTGTTGTTTGACCCAGCCAGGCTCTTGCAAGGCAAAATCGA
>JAPULM010000240.1 GCA_027294925.1 bacterium | reverse complement strand
TGATGCAGGCAACGGGGGCGGCATTTCAAGTTCGAGTGAACCGACAGACGGGCCACTGACCCTATGAGCCACACCCCCGTCTACTCTCATGATAATCGTTTGGGGGCTACCCGTCACCTGCATAATCCTATGGTAGACCCTATTTTTGCCGGATAGCGATTGACAGTGCCAGTGGCAGTTTGGTAGACTACCCACCTTCCGCTTCAGAGCGCGTGAAAAAATTGCTCTGCCGGCCAAGCCCGAGCGAGAGTTCGTAGCCTTGGCGCCCGAAGCAGCCTTATCACAGAGGATAAGGTGATGCGGGGCAACGCCGGGTACGGTGTTCGCAGTCGGGCGACGCCAAGATTGAGCTTTTTTGACCTGCTCTCAGAGAGAAGCGATACCGCCAAGCGCAGGACAAACCTGGAACGCGTCCTTATCTTGTATCAAGATAAAGACAAGGGAGGCACGTCATGATGGTGTACCGGTTACGCAAGCTTAAGTTTTGGGCTGTTGTTCCCCTGCTGGTGTTGTTCGTGCTAGCACTGCCCTTTGGACAGCAGGCGGCAGCGCAGTCTAAACCCTGGCCGGATGCCTTTCCCAAGAAAGGCGTTAATGGGGTTCCGAAATCAGTTGATAAGCTGACCATCGCCGTGGATAGCTGGGGCAGCAACGATCTAAACCCATGGGGGCTCACCAGCGTCGGCTTTCTGGGTGATTACTTTAATCTTCGCCTCATGATGCAAGATCCCAATGGCGACCTGGTGTCTGCCTGGGCCACGGAGTTCACACAGACTGAGGAAGGTCTCACCTTCAAACTCAACCCCAAAGCCAAATTTGCCGATGGCACCCCGGCTGACGCACAAGCCGTGAAGACCAATCTCGAAGGCTTTATGGGCAAATACGTCGAGCAGGCCGGTTACGATGCGCCGCTGTGGAACAGTGCCAAGGCAAAAGAATTCATTGAATCCATCAAGGTGATCAGCCCCACCGAGGTCTTTATCAAAACCAAAGGCCCCAAACCGACCTTCATGTGGAACCTCGGCGGCAATGGCTACCATCTCTACTGGTACGGCAACCCCACCCAATTGCTGAAAGGCCCCGAAGCTTATCTAAAAGACCCCGCCGGCGGTGGACCCTACCGGGTGAAACTATGGGATCCCGGCAACCGCATCGTGTTCGAGCGGCGCGATGACTTTTGGGCCGACTACCCTCACTGGCACAAGCCCCAGGTCAAGATCATGGAGATTCTGGTGGTTTCAGATCCGGCGGCCCGCTTTGCCTTGCTGAAGAGTGGACAGGCGGACATCGTGTATAACTTGCCCTGGGCACTGGCCAAGGGGCTGGCGCGCTCCGAAGACGGCGTGCGTGGGGTGAATCCGGGCAAAGGCGACATCTGGACGCAAACCTATAGTGCTAATGGCATGTTGGCGCTGACCTTTGGATGCCCCATTCAGATCCGCGAGGCGGCCAAGCCAGAGGGCCGCACGGATCAGGCCGAGGTGAAAATCCCCAAGTGGAGCGTGTCCAAGGTCTGTAAGAATCACCCGACGCTGGACAAGCGGGTGCGCCGCGCCTTGAACCTGGCCATTGATAAGCGCTCCCTTTCCACAGGACCCCACTTTGGCTTCTCGATGCCTATCGGCTCGATCTTCCACGCCGGGTCCTTTGCCTCGCGCCCGGACAAGGTATCCACTCCGTCGCCTTTCAACCTTGCAGAGGCCAAGCGCCTGATGAAGGAAGCGGGCTACCCTAATGGTTTTACCATGGAAGGGCACTTCGGCCAATTTGCCGGCCGCCCCGGTATTCCTGAAGCGGCCGACTTCATCGCCAGTAGCTGGGAGAAGCTGGGTGTTAAGATGACCTGGAAAGAGCACGACCCAGGAGATTTTGTGCGCGGCTTCCGTGCCGGTGTCTTTGCCTGGGTGCCGGTGAATCTGCAGACCTGGGGTCGTCAGGACCACTCTGGCGTGCAAATTAGCTGGTATCATTCAACCAGTGGCTACGTCGGTATTTACAACGATAAGGTTGAGGACCTCTATTTCGATATCAGCGGCACGTTTGATCCCAAAGAGATGAAACGGAAGCTGGCGATCCTGGAAGATGAGGTGTTGAGCTTGGAAGAGACGTTCCCGCTGTATGGTATGTCCCTGGTCAATGCCTATTCAGACCGGGTGCTGTCCCATCCGACGGTGGCGTTCTCACCGCATTTCAAGCACTACGATCTGGTGCTCCTCAAGAAGTAATCTGCAACCTTGCCGACCAACGCTCTCCGTAGCATCGCTGTAAGAGGTGTTACGGAGGCGTGCGGCTGAGGAGTCGACGTGTGGGTCGTTATATCACCAAACGTCTCTTAGAGGGTGTCGTCACCCTGTGGCTGATCACCCTGGCGGTCTTCTTCATCCTGCGCTTGGGTGGGAGCAATCCGATTGAGTACATGCTGCCGCCGGAGGCCACGCAAGCTGATATTGACCGCCTGACCCAAGCTTATGGGTTTGACAAACCCCTGCTGCTGCAGTACTGGATTTTTAATAAAAAACTCCTTCGGGGCAACCTGGGCAATGCCTTGGCCTGGGACAAACGACCCACGGTTAGCGTGGTCTGGAGGCGCGTCCCGGCGACTTTTCAGCTGACTAGTGCGGCGATGATTTTTGCCGTGGTTCTGGGCGTACTGACCGGGGCCATCTCGGCATCCAAACCCGATTCCCTGTTCGACCGGGTGGGCAAGGTGGTAGCCATTACCGGCCAGTCGATGCCCGTATTCTGGGTCGGGCTGTTGCTCATCCTGCTGTTCAGTGTCTATCTCGGGTGGCTTCCCAGTGCCGGCGGCATTGATCGACTGGGGTGGAAGGGGATTATCATGCCCTCCCTCTCCCTGGGGTTTTTTCTGGTGGCGTCTCACATGCGCATCGTACGCTCGACGATGCTTGAGGTGCTGGAATCGGACTATATCAAGATGGTCCGGGCCAAAGGCCTGCCAAGGCGACTGGTGATCTGGAAACACGCCTTTAAAAACGCCTCGATTCCGGTGTTTACCTTGTTTTTTGTCAACTTCGCCGCGCTCATCTCCGGTGCTGTAGTGACCGAGACCATCTTCGCCTGGCCCGGTATTGGCCGCTTGCTGGTGGACTCCCTGATCCTACGGGACTATCCCACCACGCAGACGGTGATTTTCTTTGCGGCAGCGTTTATTGTGTTTATCAATATCATTATTGATATTGCGTACGCTTGGCTCGATCCGCGTATACGAGTGGTGTAATCGCATGGAGGGATCAGCGTGAGGCTCAGAAGTGCCAACAGCGAGTTCGTCCTGCCGCAGCCCGCCGCAACCATGGGTGGGGTGTCAAGCTTGATTCAGAAGCTGCGCGATGCCTTTCGCGGCGCCCCTAAACTGTCACTGATGTTTCTGGCCATTGCCCTCATCTGCGCCATCTTTGCGCCCTTTATTGCACCCTTTAGCCCCATCGAAACCAACCCTGGCAACATGCTCAAAGCCCCGAGTTTGTTTTCCAAAAACCTGCTCGGAACGGACAATCAGGGACGGGATATTCTCAGCCGTCTCATCTATGGTGCACAAACCTCCGTCAAGATTGGCGTTCTGTCCGTTCTGCTAGCGGCGACTGTGGGGACGACCGTCGGCCTAGTCAGCGGTGTCGTGCAAGGCTGGACGGACCGCGTGCTGATGCGCATCACCGATATGTTTCTGGCCCTACCCTATCTGATGGTGGCGCTGACCGCCGTCTCCCTCCTGGGCTCTAGTGTCACCAACGTCATTTTGGTCATCGGCCTGCTGCGCTGGATGGGCTTTGCCCGCGTTCTGCGTGGTGAGGTGTTGAAGCTGGTCGAGATGGACTTCGTGCGCCTGGCCTTGGTGGCGGGGTCTAGCCGCTTCCGTATCATGACCAGGCACATCTTCCCGAATATTGTCAACACGCTCCTGGTATTGGTGACCCTTGAGATCGGGCTCGCTGTCATCGTCGAGGCGTCCCTTAGCTTCTTGGGCCTGGGCGTCCCCCGGCCCATGCCATCCTGGGGCTCGATGCTGCGAGATTCGCAACTGTACATCTATCTCACCTGGTGGTTCCCCTTCATTCCCGGCATTGCCATCACCTTGCTGGTCATGTCTGCCAACCTCACCGGCGACTGGCTGCGCGATCGCTTTGATCCCACGCGCCGGCAGTTGTAGGCCTCTCAGCCCCCAGCGCCGACGTCTCCAGCCGTGGGGTTGGTTTTGTCGATGCTGTGAATCTTGTCCGGGTAGAGGTGACACGCCACCCACTTGTGGGGCTCGACTGCCGTGAGATCGGGTCTCACCTCACGGCAGACGGGCATGACATAAAGGCAGCGGGTGTGGAAGGCACAGCCCGGTGGTATGTCTAAGGGGCTGGGGACCTCGCCGATGATGGGGAGCTGCCACGGTGGCGTGCGACCCGGGGGAGTGGCGGCGGCCACCAGGGTGGCGGTGTAGGGATGTAAGGGATGGTTGGTGACGTCCTCGGCATTCGAGCGCTCCACTAAGCGGCCCAGGTACATGACACCAATCTGATGGCTCATGTATTCCACCGACGCCATGTCGTGACTGATAAGGAAATACGAGATGCCGCGGTCTCTCTGAATGTCCTTTAGGAGATTCAGAATCTGCGACCGGATGGAGACGTCGAGATTGGAGACCGGTTCGTCGAGCACGATGAGCTCGGGGTCCATGGTCAGCGCCCGTGCAATGCCGATGCGTTGGCGTTGGCCGCCGCTGAACTCATGCGGGAATTTTCGCTCACTACCGTCCGGCAGATCTACCGCCTTGAGGGTCTGCTGTATGCGCCGCAGTCGATCCTGTCGCCCGTAGCCGTGCACCTGCATGGGTTCGCCGACGATGTTGCCGACCCGGATGCGCGGGTTCAAAGCGCTATAGGGGTCTTGAAAGACGGCCTGCACATGGCGCGAGAACGCCTTGCGGCCGCCGCTTGACAAGCCGGCCAGCGACTGATCGCGGTAGCGAATCTCGCCATGCGTGAGGGAATGCAGCAAGAGGATCAGATTGGCTGCCGTGGTCTTGCCACAGCCGGACTCACCAACCAGGCTAAAGGTCTCCCCTTTGTTGATAGAAAAACTGACCTCATCGACGGCCTTCACCTCACCGATGACTCTGCTTCTGAGCAGCCCTCTCGTGATGGGAAAGTGTTTGCTCAGTCCGCGTGCTTCTAACAGGGTCTCAGACATGGTCTTCCTCTCGTAGCCAACAGCGCACATGACGCCCATCTTGCAACTGAAACACAGGAGGCAGATCACCGCTCGAACAAATCTCCATGGCATAGGCGCAACGCGGATGGAACGGGCAGCCTGGAGGCAGATTGCGCGGGTCCGGTGGGTCTCCCTCGACGCTTTGCAGACGGTCGACTTTTTCCCCCAGGACAGGTATCGCCGCCAACAGGGCTTGGGTGTAGGGGTGGGACGGCTGACTGAAGATTTGATCCTTAGAGCCCGTCTCCACCACAATGCCACCGTAGAACACAGCGATACGATCACACAGATTCCCCACGATGCTCATGTCGTGGGTGATGAAGATAATGGCAACGCCCGTCTCGGCTTGCAGTTCTTTCAAAAGCTCCAAGTATTGCCGTTGGGTGGTCACATCAAGTGCCGTGGTCGGCTCATCCGCAATGAGCAAGGAGGGCGTCGGGCCGATGGCGGCAGCGCTGGCTGAGCGCTGCCGCATGCCACCACTGAGTTCGTGCGGATAATTGTATGCCCTGACCTCGGGGGCGCCGATTTTGACCATGCGCAAGAGGTCGATGGCGCCTCGGAAACTGTCTTTCCAAGACAGATGTTTGTGCACCATGAGGGGCTCCGCCACTTGCGTTCCAATGGTGAAGACGGGATCGAGTGCCGTCATCGAATTTTGCAGAATGAGCCCGATGCGCTTACCGCGCACCTCGGCCATCTCTTTTTCGCTTTTGGTGCTGAGATTTTCACCCTCGAAGTGGACCTCGCCGTCGAGGATGCGCGCCCCCCGCGGCAGCAGCTTCAGGATGGACATGATGGTAATGGTTTTTCCCGATCCCGACTCGCCGACCAAGCCCAGCGTCTCCCCAGGCATGACTTCGAAACTGACGCCATTGACCGCCTTCACCGTGCCGGTGCGGGTAAAGAAGTGGGTTTTCAGCTCCCGAACTTGTAAGAGGGGCGTAGGCTGTTGTTCCTTGTTTTGCATCGTAGGTGTTACCTGAGTCTAGAGGGGATACAGGTTACTGACAAACCTTTTTAACCCATTTTTGCCCTCATGTCCACTGCTTCTGACGCAGAACTTGTCATTGCAGCAACTTTTTTGCCCAGCCGCTCGTAGTCACCATCAGGGATCGTTGGACCTAGGCATGACGTGACGAAATCCTTTGACTTTCCGAGTGAGCCTGATTAGATGCGGCAAATTTCCAATTTCTGGTCTTCACAGGACATCCCAACAGAGGAGAAGCGGTGATGGTAAAAAGACACCTGACTTATGTGCTTACGGTCGGCCTTGCCGCCGCTATCGTGCTGGCTGAGAACTATGGCAGCCGCAAGCAAGGGGATTACACTGCGCTGCTGCTGAAAATCAAAAGCAAACGCGCCGAAGCTATTTTCTCCAACAGCTACTTCGCCGATGCCGTCTCACAAATCCGCACACTGCGGGAGATGGACTACAACCTGAAGATGTTTGCCAGCACGGTCGGTCCAGGCCTGCCGAGGTTCGCCAAAGATCTCGGTCCCACGGCAGAATATGTGCTGGGCTTCACGCAATGGGAGCCCATCCCCGAAAAGCTGGGTTACCCCGGCATGCAAAAATACATCGATGCCTACAAGAAAAAGTACGGCACCATGCCCAACTACCATGCCGGCGCAGCCTACGGTGCCATGCAGGTGCTGG
>JAPULM010000024.1 GCA_027294925.1 bacterium | reverse complement strand
GTTCCGTACAACCGACCGAAATCAACTTATGATCAGCCGTTTCGTAAGTGGTATAATACGGATAGGAGCCGCCAAGTGCGCCTTCCCCGCGTCGGCAAGTGGAGCCGTTGAAAAAGAGATCACGTACGACGGGTGTTGCCGCTAAAAGCGATATGGTCGTATCCAAATATGAAACATCGACAAGTTGACCCCGCCCCGTTTGCTGACGGGCCAAAATCGCCAGCAAGATACCAACCGCCCCATGCATGGAGGCGCCAGCGTAGTCGGCCACAATATTTAGCGGGATTGATGGCGGGCGATCCGGCTCACCAATCAAATTGAGGACGCCACCGAGGGACAAATAATTAATGTCATGGCCGGGCAAATCACGATAGGGCCCATTCTGACCAAACCCACTTAGGGAGCAGTAAATTAAACGGGGGTTAATTTTACTCAGGGTCTCATAATCACCGCCAAGACGCGCCATCACCCCTGGGCGAAAGCCCTCTACCACCACGTCAGCATCCGACGCAAGTTCGTGCAGCAGCTTGCGGCCCTCGGCATGCTTAAGATTAATCGCGATACTACGTTTATTACGATTGACAAAACTGAAAGCGGCTCGGCGTGCTTGCTCACTCGCATCCTCGGGCGGTCCGGAAGTCGGTGCTACCGTTGGCGTTTCGATCTTTAACACATCAGCGCCCATGTCAGCCAACATCATGGTGCAAAATGCCCCCGGTGCGACGCGAACAAGTTCGAGGATTTTCGTACCTTGCAGAGGACCCGCCATGCCTCTTACTCCTTTTATGGGATAGAATTGTCATTATCTGTTGAGGATATAGACAACATCGGAAACTTGAGTGTATCACCCAATATAGAGGGGGGCAATGTAGCGCTTTAAAACCGGTTCTCAGCCCCATCGTTTGGCCCAGTTATTCCAGCAACCGTTCGTAGTACATCAAAGCAAGAAATATGAAATAAAACTAAAATTTGCTCTTAAAGGGTTGACAAAATTGACTTCAGGACCTATATTACGACTGTACTATGGAAGTAGTACGCCTCGGCTGCGTTTGATCGTACCCTGACTGTGGCCAGAGGACGATGCCGAATTAAATTTCGCCTCACAGAATAGGGTACTCGGATTTATTGTCTTTTAACACTATGGCAAGACGTAAATTATCCTCCGTAACAGCCCAACCTAAAGCCGGGGCTCAAAAACAAATGATAAACATACCTGAACGATTTTCCGTAACGATCGGTCGTATTTGGCCGTAGGTCGTATTGCGCCGTCGTATTGTATACGCATCCAAACTGTCTATCGATCATAAGGCATATGGTGTCTAGAATAGAGGGTATTTGTGCGTACCCTTCCGATTTTCTACATACCTGCACCGCTAGACTTGTTGACATATCCATTTAAACACCGAGCAGGCAACAAGAATCTCTAAAGTTTGACAACAAACGGAGCACCTACATGAAGGAAAAACTGAGGACTTCAGAAGCTAAAGTAACGCTTGAAGCAGATGAGAATGTCCTTACTCAGTCTCTTCCCGCCGATGATCTTGATATTGCTGACACATCTGATGATACGGATGACGCTGAGGACCTATTTGCGCTCTTCGGGCGCAAAGATATCGACACCGATCATGCCACTTTGTCCGAGAAATTCGCCTTGCAAGGTTCCGCAGAGACTGAAGAGGAAACACCGGCAGAAACAACCACCGGTGTGGGCGTTGGCTATGAAGACAAGACTGATGAGCCTGTGTTGGTCTATTTTCAGGAAATCCGCTCGGTTCCACTGCTTGACCGCAAAGGCGAAGTAGAAATTGCCAAGCGGATCGAAAAAGCTGGAGTGGATCGTCTCATTTGCGCTCTGCAAAGTCCGTTAATCGCCCGTCGACTCGTTTCACTCTATGACAAAATTGAGCGGGGCGAATTGACCATTGGTGACATATCAGACGCAGACGCTGCAAGCAAAACAGAGTCGCTACCAACAGAGTCGCTACCAATAGACGTATCACCGTCTCTGCACACTGTGCTTGGCGCTTTTTGCACGAAAACGTCACTTTCACAGGCTACTGCAAAGAAGGCCAAAAACACGCTTTCAGCTGAAGAGGCTACAAATTTTTTGCAAATGCTGAAAAGTGCGACCTTTAAATTCTCTCTACTTAGCGATGCAATTGAGGAAAACAAAAACCGTTACCGTCACCTGCAGGGTTCCAGCAAAAAACGTAACGAACAAGATTTTATAGAACTCAAGCGACTCACCGAGCGCCTTGTCCCGATCGAAGAAAGCCACAAACAGGCCAAAAAAGAAATGGTTGAGGCCAATCTGCGTTTGGTGGTTAGCATTGCAAAGAAATACATCAATCGAGGCTTATCCTTTCTCGATCTTATTCAGGAAGGCAATATCGGTTTGATGCGCGCAGTCGACAAGTTTGACTATCACCGTGGATTCAAGTTCAGTACGTATGCCAGTTGGTGGATTCGGCAAGCGATCACCCGAGCGATCGCCGAGCAGGGCAAAACGATCCGGATTCCTGTCCACATGATTGAAATTCTCAACAAGGTGGTCCGCTCGTCCCAAACCTTGATGGTTGAACTCGGCCGTAAGCCGTTGCCTGAAGAAATAGCTCAGGACACCGGGCTGCAAGTCGACAAAGTAAAGAATACCTTGAAGGTCGCGAAGCGCACCGTCTCACTTGAAAATCACATTGGGGAAGGGGACACCGAACTTGGCGCCTTAATCGAGGATAAAAAGTCAATTTCGCCCCTAGACGCGGTGATCAACCGCGATTTACAGGAGAAAATCCACAAAATGCTGAACATGCTGAGCCCAAAAGAGGAACGTATTCTACGGATGCGATTTGGGCTTGGAGACGAAATGCCTCACACCTTGGAAGAAGTCGGACAAATGTTTGGTGTATCACGCGAACGCATTCGGCAAATTGAAGCCCAAGCACTGCGTAAACTCAAACACCCAAGCCGAAGCAATCATTTACGTAGCTTTCTTGGCAATTAATGCCTAAGTACCTGGACATCTATTTTGCCATGCTTTAATGTCTCTCCCTATTCTGTAACGCCTGAGCTTCTGGTAGTGCTCAGGCGTTACGTCGTTTTGCACACGGTCACTTCTAATTAATAATGTTAATCTGCGCCTGACGAGGCTGACGGGCCAGCACTTCAGCGACGGCAGCGCTGACTTGCTTAAAGGCCTCTGCTGCTTTTGTATCCGGCTGAGCGAGAATCAGCGGCACCCCGCTGTCGCCAGCATCACAAACCGCAGGATCAAGTGGAATATGCCCCAAGAGGGGAATACCCAAACGTTCGCTTTCTTTCTCGCCCCCACCGCGACGGAAAATCTCCGTTTGGGTACCACAATCCGGGCAGATAAAATAGCTCATATTTTCAATAATACCCATCAGCGGCGCATTCACCGTCTTAAACATCTCAGCGCCTTTTTTCACATCCAATAAAGCCAAATCCTGGGGCGTGGTAACCAAAATAGCGCCGGTAAGGGGAACCGTCTGCACCAAGGTCAGCTGCACATCTCCTGTCCCCGGCGGCATGTCAATAACCAAGACGTCCAATTCACCCCATTCGGTGTCTTTCAAGAGCTGCTGTACCGCTTTCATGACCATCGGACCACGCCAAATGACAGGTGCATTCTCCCCCAAGAAAAAGCCAAGGGACTGCATCTTAATGCCATGATTAACGAACGGTAAAATACGATTACTGCTGGTCACCTGCGGCTGCTCATTGACCCCCATCATGAGTGGAA
>JAPULM010000239.1 GCA_027294925.1 bacterium | reverse complement strand
TTGAGGGCTCATTTTCTCCAACGTTTCCCTGGCCTGTGCTTCCGTCATCCCAACACGGGCCACCAGGTTGGCGATGCTCGACTCTGTCATCGGAGTGTCCACATAACCCGGGCAGATGGCGTTTACCGTGATGTGGTATGGTAACAGTTCCCTGGCAACCACCCGGGTCAGACCCAGCACCCCATGCTTGGCGGCAGTGTAGGCCGCGATGTAGCGGTCACCCCTCTTGGAGGCAATAGAGGCGATATTGATGATACGACCCCAGCGCTGTTCCACCATGCCGGGCGCAAAGGCCTTGGTCACGTAATAGACGCTGGTCAGGTTGATGGACAACATGTTGTGCCATAGGTCATCGGGATGACTCAGGAACTTGTGGCTGCCGGCCTGGCCGGCGTTGTTCACCAAAATGTCGACTCCACCCAGACCTTCGATCACCTTGCTTGCCATCGGCTTGACCAGCGCCGGGTCTGTGACGTCACAGCTCACGGCTAGGCTGCGGCGGCCCTGCGAACGGATTTGATCGGCCAGCTCCTTAAGCTGGGGCATACTGCGGGCCGTCACTGCCACATCCGACCCTGCGCGGGCTAGGGCTAGGGCAATGCTGCGACCGATGCCACGACTGCTGCCGGTTACTACAGCCTTGCGACCAGCAAGTGTCAAGTTTTCAGTGTCTATCATGGCTGTGTAACCCTTGTTCGTTTTTGTTCCTTCTCCCTGGAGTTAGAGGTTGCCGGTACCTTAAACGTGCTACCGGAAACCTTCAACTGCAGCGGATGCATGATGCAAAGATCGACGCGACCAGCCGCAATGAAGGTGTTGACTTGGTCGCTGGTGGTAAGATGGCCGGCTGTCATCGTTGCCATGCTGGCTTCGTTGCGTACGCGCTCACTGTAGGCCATCAGGAAACCGGGTGCGTAGTTTGGTCTTTCGTCGTGTGTCGTCTGACCCGCAAAGACCGTGATTAGGTCACAGCCATGCGCTTTGAGTATCCTGGCCACGGCGATCGCGTCATCGGGCTCGAAGCCACCATCGACCCAGTCCGTGGCGGACAGGGCGACCGCGATTGGTTTCTCGTCAGGCCACACCTCCCGCACCGCGTCGAATACTTCGAGGGGAAAACGCATGCGGTTCTTCAGCGACCCGCCGTAGTCGTCGCCACGCTGGTTGGTCAATGGTGAAATGAAGCTCCCCAGCAGATAGCCATGCGCAAAGTTGAGTTGAAGCATGTCAAAGCCGGCTTCATGTCCCATCTGCGAAGCCTGGACGAACTCGCCAACAACACGATCCATGGCGGCACGGTCCATTTCCTTCGGTACCTGGCTCTCGGGTGTGTAGGGGATCGCAGAGGCTGAGATGAGGGGCCAGTTGCCCTTCCGCAACGGACGATCAAGTCCCTCCCAGCGCGGCCGGGTCGAGCCCCGTCGACCGGCATGGGACAAGTTGAGAGCAACCCTGGTCGACAAATTGGTATGGGTGTGCTCAACAATGTGCTTCCAACTCTCCACATGTTCTGGGTGGTGAATCCCGGTGCAGCCGGGCGTGATGCGACCCTTGGCTGCCACAGCAATTGGCTCTGTTACAACCAAGCCCGCTCCACCCAGTGCTCGAGCACCAAGGTGGGGCATGTGCTGCTCATTGGGCATCCCATCGTCGGCCAAGTACTTGGACGTGGGCGAGAAAACGACCCGGTTTGATAGCGCCATGTCACGCAGCGCGAGAGGGGTGAACATCGGTGGGGGCGCCACTATGAGGGCCCCGCTGCTGGCATTGCCAGAACTGGCTTCAAAAACAAGGCGATCAACGGCATCGACGAAGTTGGGGTCGCGGAGTTTCAAATTGTCGTAGGAAATCCTCCCACTACGTGTGAGCAGGTTAAAGGTAAACTGTATGGGCTCGAGCTTCAGGTTACGCTTAACATTCTCGAAATATGTTCGGCTCTCCTCAGCCGCCTTCTGGAATGCCTCGACCGCCGGTTTTCTCACTGCTTCGTAGTTATCGAGCGCCGCTTCAATCTCGTCGTGCTGCTCGAAGGGGTTGGCCAGGGCGATGGCGTCCTCCATGGCGAGTTTAGTTCCCGATCCGATCGAGAAATGTGCAGTATGCGCGGCATCGCCAATTAGAACGACGTTCTCGTGGTGCCACGTCTTATTTTTGACCCTGATAAAATTGATCCACTCAGAGTAGTTAGACATCAACCGATGTCCATCGAGATGGTCGGCGAAGAGTTGCTGGCAGTAGACGAGACTTTGCGCCTCGTCCGCCCCATCAAGGCCGGCCCGCCGCCAGGTCGCCTCGCCACACTCTACGATAAACGTGCCAGTAGTGCCGTCGAAAGGATAGGCATGGACCTGAAAAAGTCCATGCTCGTTCTCGCGGAAGATGAAGGTGAAGGCGTCGAAGATTTTGTCGGTTCCAAGCCAAATGTATTTTGCCTTCCCCAGCTCCAGGCTCGGCTGAAAGGTTTTCGCATAGGTTTGACGCACAATACTGTTCATGCCGTCGGCGCCAATTAACAGGTCCGCACTTGAAAATTGTGTTGGGTCCCCGATTTCTGTCTCGAATTTCAGATTGACGGCCAACTCCTCACAGCGCTTTTGCAGGATGTTGAGGAATAGAGTGCGCGCGATGCCGGCGAAGAGGTGACCGCCGCAGCGGACAAACCCATCGCGATACCACACGTCAATCGCATCCCAGATCACAAAATTTTCGGTGATGTCGATGTAGGTCTTGTAATCTGCCTCCCGCAGCGCCGTTAACGTGCGATCAGAGAAAACGACGCCCCAACCATACGTGGCATCAGGTGGATTGCGCTCAATGACGGTGATATCCCAGCGGGGATTCTTCTTTTTCAGCAGCAGACTGACGTAAAGACCGCCGGGACCACCACCTATGACGGTTACCCTCACGGGACTCGCACTCCTTTTGCGAACAGCCTAACAGGCAGGCGCAGGGCCTTCCCTATATGATTACACATACCGTTTGTAACGCGTCAGCCAATCATATCGGCGAGGCGCTCAAGTTGGGCGGTGTTGGCCACCGTGGGAAAGAGAAGCAATTCATCGCAACCCAATTCTTCATAGCCGCGGACAAAGTGAGCAATTGCCTGTGGTGTGGTGAGAAGGCCGGCGGCAACTTTCTCAGCAAACGGTCCTGTGAAGGCATAGTAATCTCGCAGATAGTCTGCACCAGTCTCCACTTCTTCATCCCCAAAGGCGTAGTAGCCCATCGCCCACAAGCGCGGGTGTCCGGGACGCCCCGCATCAGTCCACGCAGCCCGGACTTTTGCAGCGACCTTGGCAAACGCTTTGGGCGGCCCTCCCCCATGCACGTATCCATCGGCATAACGTGCGACGCGGGCAAAAGCCCGATCACTGAGTCCCCCCACTAACAGCTCGGGCCCTCCTGACTGAACCGGTTTAGGACCGAAGGACTCATCTTCCCAGTAGGAACGCAAGGCCGCCAATTGGTCGGTCAGGCGGCTGCCGCGGGATCCATAGTCCACTTCGGCAGCCTGGTATTCTTCCTCACGAGCACCTAGCGCCACTCCCAGCGTCAGCCGGCCGCCTGACAGCACATCAACCGTGGCGGCCTCTTTGGCCAACACCGCGGTGTTGCGCAAAGGACCTGCGATGACGGTGGTTGCAAGCCGAATGCGGCTGGTCACCGCGGCAACCGCCGCCAGAGTGACCATCGGCTCGTAACTGTTGTACACTAGCCGATCAAAGACACCCAAGCTTGCAAAGGGTCCTTCTTCGGCCCGTCGGGCCCAAGAAAGCATTCGATCTCGGTCCATGCACGAGAATGTGCTAGGCAGCCCTACACCAACCTGCGTCGCGTGCCTCCTTCCTCATTGATTACATAGGAACCACAAGTTCTATCGGAAAGTCAACCAGAGAAACCTGTCGGAAATTTGGTGAATTGCGGAGTCGCTGTTTCCCTCATATATGGTTCGACCTTCTGCAACGACGCCGTTGGCGTATCCGCTGGTGGGCTTCCAATCAGCAGGGTGTAGTTTTTGATGCATCGTATTGTCTCTTAATGTTTTAGTGCTTAGTCTAAGAACTCGCCCTCAAGCGAAAGCGCTGGATCTTGCCGGTCTGCGTCTTGGGCAAAGCGTTGCTAAACTTAATTGAACGTGGATACTTGTAAGGCGCGATCGTAGCTTTAACGTGGTCCTGCAGACGTTTGACACATTCCTCGTCGGATGAAACGCCTTCGGCAAGCACTACATGGGCTTGTACGATCTGGCCGCGCTCCTGGTCCGGGGCGCCGACCACCGCGCACTCCACAACGTCGGCATGCGCAAGCAGGGCGGCCTCCACCTCAGGACCGGCGATGTTGTAACCGGATGAAATGATCATGTCGTCGGCACGTGCCGCAAAATGGAACAGACCGTCGTCATCCTGGAAGAATGCATCTCCCGTTATGTTCCAACCGTCTTTCACATAGTCTTTCTGTCGTTCGTCGTTGAGGTACCGGCAGCCGGTCGGTCCGCGGACGGCCAGTTTGCCCACTTCCCCGCGCGGTTTTTCGTTCATCTCTTCGTCGACCACGCGGGCGATGTAACCGGTCACAGGACGACCGGTAGTGGCCGGCGCCGCTTCGCCAAGCCGGTTGGATATGAAGATATGCAGCAGTTCCGTGGTACCGATCCCGTCGAGGATGGGCTTACCCGTCTTCGCGGTCCATTCCTCGAAAACCGGGGCCGGCAAGGTCTCACCGGCGGACACGGCGAGGCGCAGCGACGACAGGTCGGCCCCCTCTTTCATCGCCGCCAGCATGGCACGGTAGGCCGTGGGTGCGGTGAAGCTGATGGTGGCTTTGTAGGTTTGAATGATATCGACCATGTTCAGGGGTGAAGCATCCTCAAGCAAAATCGCGGTCGCGCCGAAGCGCAGGGGGAAGATGGCGAGGCCGCCCAAGCCGAAGGTAAAAGCCAGTGGCGGCGACCCGACGAAAACATCGTCGGGGGTGACACCGAGCACTTCTTGTGCGTAACCATCAGCAATGATCAGCAGATCGCGATGGAAATGCATGGTCGCCTTAGGCTCCCCGGTGGTACCCGAGGTGAAACCCAACAGAGCCACGTCGTCGCGCCGGGTCTGCACCGCCGAGAACTGCACGGGTTTGTTCAGCGCCGCACGGTCGAGTTCCGCGTCGTGATTGGCGGTGCCGTCAAAACCGACCACTTTTTCCAGGTGCTTGCTGTCTTTGGCGCAAGCTACCAGTTCGTCCATGACGCGCGTGTCGCACAGCGCCAGCTTGACCTCCGCCTTGTCGACGATTTTCGCCAGTTCGCCGGCCCGTATCATCGGCATAGTATTGACCACCACCGCGCCCGCCTTGGTGGCCCCGAGCCAGCACGCCACCATGGCGGGATTGTTGGCGGAACGGATCAGCACCCGGTTGCCGGGTTGTACGCCGTAGTCTTCGATCAGCGTGTGGGCCAATCGATTGGTCCAATCGGACAATTCCTTATAAGTACGACGCCGGCCGTTGCCGATAAGGGCGGTCCTGTCCCCACAGCCCTGCTCGACCATACAGTCGGTCAGTTCCACCGCGACATTGACGTGATCCGCATACTCAAAATCGTCAAGGATGAATTCGGGCCATTGCTCCGGCGGCGGCAGGTTGTCACGAGCGAAGCTATCTATGTGCGCAGAGGGTCCAAGCATTGTCTTATCCTTCGGTTAATGTCTGTCTTGCGATTACGACTTTTTGAACGTCGGACGCACCTTCCTAGATTCGGAGCGCCCTGATCTCCCGGTACAGGCTTTGACTACGTGCCCGCTGAGCACACCATCGCCGCCGTGCAATTGCACCGCCCGGTCGATCACATCCTGAGCATGTTCCGTTGCAAACAGTTTGGCCATGGCGGCTTCGCGCGTTACCCGCGGCGCCCCCGTGTCCTTGGTCCAGGCAGCGCGATAGACCAGTAGCGCCGCGGCATCGCCAGCCAGCGCCATGTCCGCGATGTGGCTCTGCACCATCTGCAGGTCCGACAACGGCGCGCCGTACAGCTCGCGGGATGCCGCACGCGCAGCGGTTTCATCCAGCGCGCGCCTGGCAAAACCGAGGGCCGCGGCACCCACGGTAGAGCGGAAAACATCCAACACCGACATTCACCATGCCTTCGCCACGCTCGGCCAGGCGCTGTAACTGGTCGCGGCCGGCATAGTACGGAGCCGGCCAGGTCTGTTCCCGATCGCCGAGCGCCGCTGCGGCATGCAGGGTCCAGGACGACCACGTCTTTCAGAGAATTGTATTTTGGGGGAGACAAAAGGTCAAGGAGTGCGAAAGAGACATCCGACCTCCGCTGAAACACGGCCAACGACGACTTCATCGGTTATGGGCAAAACGAAACAGCACTTTGGGAGTACTTAACTCTCTTCATATCAGATCATTGAAGCAGAAATTTTGAACATAAATCAAACTGCGGGTCTGACTTTAGTAAACCTTACCAAATCAGCCCGGATTGCGAGTGCCGCTCGATGTTCGACTTCAACTTGATGAAAATTACGGCTGAACAGATCAAATCTGGGAGGACGTTGAGCGAGGCGCTCGATGTGGCAGAGGCGCGGCGTATATATTTATCCGAAGAATGGCCCCATCCATTCTCCCTACCATAGATTTCCGTAACCTACTGCATCACAATGACTGCTGCCTGTCTTGCCGGCCTGAATTCCCTCACTTGGCCGTATAGTCGGCTATGCGGACAGGTGGAAGGGGACGGGTTGGGCGTTATACGTCCAAGTGGGCGAAAAGGTGGTCGAGTCTAGGTTCAATATGTTCGCTAGAATGGACCCCTTTCATCTTGAATATCAATATGGCGTCCTAGCTTAACGGACGAGTGACTGGACCACAGTATGGCGGATAGTATCGTCCCATCCATTATTGAGGTTTCT
>JAPULM010000238.1 GCA_027294925.1 bacterium | reverse complement strand
ACCTCACCATGGCGCAACGTGCAGGGAAGAAAAAACGTGTTAGAGCCATTCATGCCAAGATTGCCAATGCTCGTAAAGATTGGGCGCCTAAAGCTACGACCGATATCGCTCGACGCGCCAGCTATATTGCGGTAGGCAACGTATCGCCGTCGAAGCTGGTTAAAACCCGCATGGCTAAATCTGTTTATGATGCGGGTTGGCATCAGTTCCGCTCGCTCTTGAAATACAAAGCCGTTATGCTTGGAGCGACTTATGCGAACGTTAACGAATCGTTTTCCAGCGTCACTTGCTCGGTCTGCCTCGCAAGAAGTGGCCCGAGTGGACTAGGTGTGCTGGGAGTAAGAGAATGGGTGTGCAAGAGTTGCGGTGTTGTGCATGACCGCGATGTTAACGCTGCGCATCACATTCTCCGTGCAGGACGTTGCACGCCAGTTAAGGGAATCCGCCTCCTTGAGGTGGCGGAGGACGTCAAAGATTTGGAACATGGCCAGCAAGGTGGCGCGATAGTGGCTTGACGGCCTTGGCGGCCACGAAGTCGGGGCCTCTTAAACCAAGTGACGCGTCCCGCCGTACCTCTGCGGCTGCAGCGTGCGGATCGTCATTCGGGATACAGGCCAGTGTTGCCAAACGGTGGGGATTTTCCTGGCATAGTTCGGCCACGTAATCATTGTAGAGTTTATACACTTCGGTCAGTAGTTCATGGCTCTCCAGAACACGATGCATGCCAAGCACGCCATGCATGACCTCGGTGT
This sequence comes from bacterium, assembly GCA_027294925.1. The sequence continues at coordinate 14,203 of JAPULM010000238.1, read as the reverse complement.
CAATGCTGTCGAGCATATCCGTATCGTTGCTGCATCGTATGGCCATACGCTAGCACAGGACGATCTATGCTACAATGGCCGCATGTCAGTGCTTTGGATGGCATGCTGAGACCGGATCACGATGTTAAGGTCATCAATCATAGAAGTGATGATAAGGAGACTGAGATGGCGGAACGGCTTATACCCACGCGTGCAGAGGTGCTTTCCTATCTCCATGAACGGCGCAATTGGGGCCGCTGGGGGGTGGATGACGAGGTTGGGGCGATGAATCTCATTACGCCTGAAAAACGGGTGCGCGCAGCCTCGCTGGTCCAATCCGGCCGTAGCGTCTCGTTGAGCCGGGTGTTTCCTAAGGACCCTCAGCACGGCAATCCGCATCCGGCGCAGCATTGGATGAAGACCGTTGCGAGAGGGGAGGGCGGTTTTTCAGCCGATTACTACGGCATTTATTATCATGGCGTGGCCAGTACACATCTCGACGCACTCTGTCATACTTGGGATGAGCAGGGGATGTGGAACGGACGCGACCCTAAGAATGAAATTACCTTTGAGGGTGCCACATTTGGTGGCGTGCAGCATTGGAGCGATGGCTTGATCACCCGCGGGGTGTTGCTCGATGTGCCGAAGCACCGCAGAGAGCCGTATGTGACCTTGGACAAGCCGGTGCACGGGTGGGAATTGGAAGACATCGCCAAAGCGGAGGGCATTACATTAGAGCCGGGTGATGCGATTGTGGTGTATAGTGGCCGCGATGCCTTACAGGCCGACCATCCCCACCAGTACTATCACCCCCTGTTGGATGAGAAAAATCCCGCGCGTCCCGGTTTACATGCGTCGTGCTTGCCCTTTATACGGGATCACGATATCGCCATTTTGGTGTGGGACATGATGGATCTGACGCCCAATGGTTATGAATTGCCATGGACCGTGCATGGTGCCATCTTTGCCTATGGCATCGCCTTGCTGGATAATGCCCTGCTGCAGCCGTTGTCTGAAGCCTGCGCGGCGGAAGGGCGGTACGAGTTTATGTTAGTCATTGCGCCACTCAAGGTGGTGGGCGGCACGGGTTCGCCGGCCAATCCGATTGCGTTGTTTTAGCCGGTGACGGAACGCATATGCTCGACCCTCGAGTGGGTTTTAATTTCATAAGTTATAGAGCGCTTTGGGATTGTGGTACAGAATCCGCTCCTCCGTGTCTTGGCTGAGTTCGGTGTGTTGCTTGAGGATTGAAATCGCGTCGAGTTCGCTGGACGGGTCGATGTGTCCATAGTCGGTTCCGATCATCAGGCTGTGCTCACCGGCATATTTGAGGAGCCAGGGAAGGTTGTCGTCGGTCTGACAGGTGACGAAAATGTCATAGGCCTGGAACACGTCATCGGAGAGTTGCCTGCCGCTGTTCTGATCCGTGATTGGAAGTTTTGGGACCGGCGAACAAAGCGTTACCACAGGGTGACTCGATGGATCCTATCTGTGTGGTGTGTCGCTAGTGCGGGCTCTACCGCAGTCGTCTGGCATGAGTCCTTTCAAGGCAATCGACTTCTAAGTCAAGTTGTTAGCGATAATTACGTGCCCCGATTGGCGGATCGAAGTAAGTGCTCGGAATTGGGGTTCTAGGCGCATCAGCCGGTATATCCGGATAGGCGAGCAAGTCGAAGTTGTAAATTTTCATGCACGGATCCTTTCAGGCGGCATCCCTTGCGTTTGTGTCATGGGGCGGCACTTCGTTGGTCTGCGATTTACCAGCCGGGCGGATGCAGCTTGTGCCATTCGGTTGCCTTTTCGTAAGCATCGCCGGCCTGAATGAGCAGAGGCTCCGACAGCGCGTGTCCGACAAATTGTAGCGATAGCGGTAGACCTGCTGGTGAGAGACCACATGGCAATGCGATGGTGGGTAAGCCTGCAAAATCCGTCGGCACTGTAAAGCGCGATTGCCAGGGGTCGCGGTCGGGCGGTATCGGGCCGTAAGCCTGTTCAGCGCTATAGGGATAAGCCGCTTGCGCCGTCGACGGACAGGCCAGCAGATCGACGTCTTGCATGGTTAAGCGTAGTTCGCCGACACAAGCTGCTCGCAGTGTGTTGGCCTGAGCGTAGTCGGCGGCTGAGAAGGCGGCGCCGCGTTCGAGCCAGCCGCGAAACCAGGGGCCATAGATGTCGGCCTGAGTGGGAAAATGTTCGCGGTGCGCGGCCAGCGCTTCGCTGGTGCACAGCACCGGCCAGGCGACGAGATACTCCCGCAGCCGCGCCGGCATTTTAACCGGTACAATGTCTGCCCCGAGACGTGCCATCACCTGCACGCCCGCGGCCACGGCTTGCGCAAAATCAGGCGCTATGTCTTCCGTTGCATAGGCTTCGTCCCAGCCAATGCGGAGACCGCTGACACCTTTGCCAATGCCGGCGAGCATATCGGGTACAGGATTCGGCAGTGAGGTTGGGTCGTTCGGATCCAATCCCGCAATCGTTTGCAGGACAATGCCGGCATCGGCGCTGCTACGGGTAAGCGGCCCCACGTGGTCGAGCGATTCGGCGAGTGCCAGAACGCCATAGCGGCTAACCCGCCCCCAGGTCGGTTTTAACCCCACTGTCCCACAGACTGCTGCCGGGTAGCGAATCGACCCGCCGGTATCGCTACCGAGCGTTGCATAGGCCACCCCTGCTGCAGTCGCGGCGCCCGAGCCGCTTGACGATGCGCCGGGCCAGTGTCCCGCCTTCCAGGGATTTTCCGGCACCTGAAATGCCGGGTTATATCCACCCATGGCGCCTTCGGTCAGATTGAGCTTGCCGAGCATGACAGCGCCGGCTTGGTTAAAACGGCGCACCACGGTGGCATCGAAGGCTGGGATGTGGTCGGCATAAACCGCACTGCCGCCCATGGTGCGTACAGCGGCAGTAAAACAGAGGTCTTTGACTGCTACCGGGACGCCGTGCAGGGGGCCTCGGTAGGTTCCGGCTAGGATGTCGCTTTCAGCTCTCCTGGCCTGTTCCATTGCCTGCTCGGCCATGACCGTTACGTATGCTTTCAGCCGGCCATCAACCGCCTCGATGCGTCGCAGCAGCGCCTCAGTGACCTCGACCGGTGAGATGGCTTTGGATGCGATGCGTGATGCGAGTTCAGTGATCGTCAGGTAGTGCAGTTCCTCGCTCATATCTTGTCCTAGAGAAAAATGATCCAGGTCTAGAGCACATCATTCCGGTTTTCCTGTTCGCGTTTGTTCGGCTGACGAATTTTCCCCAGGCTGTCCTAGGGCGTAATCACACCCTTACCGGAGACTTGCTGGTCGAACAACTGATAGGCTTCTTCCGCCTGTTCAAGTTGCCAATGGTGCGTGAATAGCTTATCGACATCAATCTTGCGGTCGGCCACGAACTGTGCGCAATCTCGCAGGCCATTCAACGAGAAGGTCCACGAGGCAACCAGGGTGATCTGTCGGCGTAGCATGTCCGGGCTAACTTCGAGCGTTACCTCACCGCCTTCTCCAACATAACACGTCGTGCCCCAGGATCGTGTTGCTTGTACCGCTGCCCGGCGTGCGGACGGTGCCGATGAGCAGTCCAGCGCTTTGTGGGTACCCTCGCCATGGGTTAGATCGCGAATCGCCTGGACCGGATCGGTGGTAGCCGGGTCAATGACTACATCGGCGCCGAATGATTCGGCCAGGCCGCGGCGCTCGGCTGAGATATCGAGCGCGATGACACGTGCACCCATGGTGACGGCAAACTGTGTTGCCGATAGGCCAACCGGTCCTTGCCCAAAAATGGCGATGGTTTCGTCGCCATGTAGCGACAAGCGACGCAATGCGCCATATGCCGTGCCGCTGCCGCAGGCGATGGCGGCACCTGCCTCAAACGATACTTCGTCAGGTAGTGGCACCAGGGTTGAGACCGGCACTTTCATATAGGTCGCGTGTGCGCCATGGCCGCCGGAACCGAACACGATGGGCCCTTCGAGACACATCTGTGCCCAGCCAGCCTGACAGTGTTTGCATACCCCGCAACCCTGATAGTGATGATCCATCACCCGCTGGCCGATGCGGGCCTCGCGCTCTGTCACTGCAGAGCCGAGCGTCGCTACCACACCGCAGGGTTCATGGCCGGCGATCACCGGTTCGGCGCTACGCTTGATACCACCGGAAACCGCGCCCGGGCTCCAGGTGTTGCGATATGGCCTGAGATCGCTGCCGCACATGCCGGATGCCTTGATCTCAAGCACGACCTCACGTGGCCCAGGTGCGGGATCCGGAAAGTCACGAATTTCGAGTCGGCGTTCGCCAAGAAAAACCACCCCTTTCATAACTGTCTCCTCAACTAATTGATATCAAATCTCGTACATCGGAAGACGTTGAAGCCGGTGGCGCCAACGTTGCGTATGGTTCGGTGTTGCCTCGGTGATGATCAAGCCGGTCGGTTAGATTGATATTTGTACCTTGGGATGACCGTACATGTCAACCGTAATTTTGATACTGGAGTGTGCCAACAGCCCGGGGCTGAAGCTCGCTCGGGTCGCTCCCTAAGGCACTACATGTGGGACTTATTGGTTGCCAATATCGTGGAGAAGCACACTGCTAGCCCCACTCATGCGACGTGTATGAATCAACATGGGTATCAAAATGGTTGAGACGATCAACACGGTCAGGATGATAATTAACGTGATTAAGGTTAATGTCGCGGTTAAATTGCCAGCCACGACACCGCCACTTTCCAAATCGCTAATGGCGCCCAAATTGTTGAGCTTCAGCATATTAAAGAAATAGGGATTTTGATCCGTTATTGGACTAATGTTCAGGCTCGCTGTAGCAGAGATCTCGTGTAGCACAGCCTGGACATGCTGCTCAGGATGGGGTAGGGTGAAGCCTCACCAGAAAGACCACTCCTTTCATCAGTCACCTCCACAATCCGTTTATTGCAGGGCAAGAGGGAGAATTGACATGAGCGCGACCAAGCAGCCAACGCCATTCGGCAGGAGCCGCCCGCCGGATGAGGCGTGGCTGGCCAAACAATCGACCGAGACGATCCTTGATCCTAACCTTCCTGTCATTGATACACACCATCATCTGTGGGATAAGCCGAATCATCGTTATTTGCTGGATGAATTTCTCGCTGATATTCGCACGGGTCACAATGTCGTTGCCACGGTGTTCGTGGAGTGTAACGTCATGTATCGGGCTGGCGGACCGGAGGCAATGCAGTCACTGGGGCAGACCGAGTTTGTTACCGGCATGGCGGCGATCAGCGACAGTGGCAGGTATGGGCCGACGCGGGTTGGCGCCGGTATTGTAGGCTTTGCCGATCTCACCTTTGGCGATCGTGTCGAGCCGGTATTAGAGGCACATATTCAGGCCAGTGGCGGGCGCTTCAAGGGGGTACGCCACTCGGCTGCCTGGGATGCCTGTGAGGTGATCGGCAATAGTCGCACGGCGACAGGGGCACATCTTTTCAGACAAGTGGATTTTCGGGCTGGCTTATCCCGCCTGAGCGCGCTCGGTCTGTCTTTGGATGCCTGGGTGTTTCATCCACAGCTCGCCGATGTTGTCGACCTGGCACGTGCCTTTCCCGACACGACGATCATCATGGGCCATGTCGGCGGGCCGCTTGGTTATGGGCCCTATGCCGGCAAGCGGGATGAGGTGTTTGCCGTCTGGAAAGCTGAGATAATCGAATTGGCTAAGTGCCAGAATGTGGTGATGAAGCTTGGCGGGATGATGATGCGGCTCGCTGCATACGATTATGGCGTCGAGCCGCTACCGCCGTCCTCAGCTCAGCTGGCCGACTGCTGGCGTCCTTACATGGAGCCTTGCATAGAGTTGTTTGGACCCAAGCGCTGCATGTTTGAAAGCAATTTTCCTGTAGAGAAGATGGGTTCCGGCTGGGCGGTGTTGTGGAATGCCTTTAAGCGTATTGCGGCGGGTGCTTCCGAGGCGGAAAAACTGGATTTGTTTAGCGGTACGGCGCGGCGGGCTTATCGGCTGCAAGAGGTGTAAGTACCTGGACATACATTTTAATTTTGGTATGTTTTCGATACCCCTTCTTGCCTGGCGGGAGAAGGCCGTCCAGCAGAAAAGACAATTATGATCATTGTCTGCCGCTGTTATGATGCAAAATCTGTTGTAACCAAGGGATGCAACATCGCCAAACTGGCGGAGTAATTGCGCTATACAGGACTAGCCACAGCCAGCACAGCAACACAATCTCAGAGGGAAAGGACGTGTTATGGCCTATGATTTGGTGATTCGTAACGGTTTGATCATTGATGCGCAGGGTTTGGCGGTGTCGCCAGGCTTTGTCGATAACCATACCCATTATGATGCGTAGGTGCTATGGGATCCGATGTGCACCTCTTCCTGTTGGCACGGGGTCACCAGCGTGGTGATGGGGAATTGTGGCCTGGCGATGGCGCTGGCCGCCGGGTGGCTAATTTTGAAATGTCCAAGACGATCTCCAAGCGTAGCGGACGTCCCGTTATCTGGTTGTCGATAGCGCACCGCTGGAGCGAGCCCAATGCCCGGCGGCGGGCAGCGCTTGTTGCAGAAATCAAACGGCATTCACTACATTATCGTTAACGGCACGGTGCTGATGGAACAGAATGAGCATACCGGTGCCTATCCCGGGAGGTTGTTGACAACCCCGGCTTGCCTGGCGAATTAGTCCTGTGTAGCGCCATTACCCTGCTCGTTAGGCAGGGTGTATTGTGTTTATGGGAGGGATATGGCGTTTGGAACTGCTCAGGGACTTCGGCTCAATATGCCAAGTGACATGGCGTTGGCGCATTGCCCGGGTGTCCAGTGTAATTCGATTGTCTGGATCCTGTGGCTCTGTGGGCTATGGAATCAGCACGATCTTGCCGTAGGCCCGCGTTTCTATCACCGCATGGTGCGCCTTGGCTGCTTCGGCCAGGGGAAATTCCTGTCCGATCACCGGATGCAAGGAACCGTTGGCAAGTCCTGCAACAATAGCTGCATGCATGCGAGCTCGTTCTTCCTCGGAGGCACCTCCCAGGTTCATACCGCGAATATCGGCGTTGCGGCCCATGAGGGCGCGAGGATTGATGGAGACCGTCCCCTGGTTGCCAGGACCACGGTTGCCGATAATCACCACACGGCCGCTAGGTGCCAAGACATCGAGGTCATTACCAAGGTTGATGTTGGCCAGCATCTCCATAATGAGGTCCACGCCGCGCTCGTTGGTCAGACCCATAACGTGATCGAGGTAGCCGTCAACGGTGTGATCCAGGACATGATCAGCACCTTGCTCGAGCACCAGAGCGCGGCCGCGTTCGGTGCCGGCGGAGCCGATTACCATTAAGCCGGCAGCGTACGCCAGTTGCACCGCCGCAATGCCAACACCGCCGCTGGCGCCGTGTACAAACACACTTTCGCCGGGCAAGGCGCGTCCGCGGTGAAACATGGCCTGGTAAGCGGTGCCATAGGGCACATTAATGGCGGCACCCTGGGCAAATGAGGCGGCTTCGGGTAGTGGATAGACGCGTGTGGCCAAGCAGAGGGTTTTTTCAGCATAGGCGCCGCTTAGCGAGCCGGCGATATAGACGCGATCACCAGCTGCCACGTTATCAACTTCAGGCCCCACGGCATCGATAACGCCGGCGCCATCATGCCCCGGAGTGAAAGGGGTTGGGGGTTTAGGATAAATTCCTGAGCGAATATAGGTTTCCACCGGATTGACGCCAACCGCATGCAGACGCACCACGACTTGTCCCGGGCCCGGTTGTGGATCCGGTATCTCTTCAAGTTGCATAACTTCTGGTTCGCCGAAGGTGTGGATGCGAATCGCTTTCATGTCTGTTCTCCTGTGTAAATACCTTTTTCCAGAGGGGACAGATTTCAAATCTGCCCCCTACGATTATACGTTACAGAATTCTTTTTTAAGTAAGGTGCGGGCGGCTTGTAGCGCCCGGCCACGATGACTCACCGTATTCTTTTCCTCAACGGTCATGTCGGCCGCCGTTTTTCCCGCCTTGGGATCATAGAAGATCGGGTCATAGCCAAAGCCGTTTTGTCCTTGGGGTTCCCGCCGTAGTACCCCACGGTAAACGCCTTCACAGGTGCGAATTTTGGTGCTGGTGGGATCATAGATAGCAATCACAGCACAAAACTGGGCGCCACGGGCATGCTCAGGCACGTCATGTAGTTCCTGCAGCAAGGCGTTGTAACGATCCGCATCCGTACCTGGCGCGTAGCGCGCGCTGTGTACGCCCGGCCGACCATCGAGGGCATCGACCTCCAAGCCGGCGTCATCGGCTAAGGTCAGGTTTTCGGTTAGATGCCCGTATGTCATGGCCTTGATGATGGCATTACCTTCAAACGTCATCGCCGATTCCTCAACCGTAAAGCCTGGCGATAGATGTGAGATATCATCCAGACTGATACAGGCCAAGGACAAACCTTGTAGGACGGCCGTGATTTCCCGATATTTGCCTGGATTACGAGTTGCGATTAGAAGCGTACGTTGCGTCATGGCACCGTCAGTCTGTGGAGGTATATCCTAGGTATTTGGATACAGCGTTTTGTACCTTAAGGCTCAGTTCTCAGAACTCAGTTTTTTTATCCGAGTACTTAAGCGACCGCTTTGGGCTTGATTGGGCGGCTGCGCTTTGCTGTCTTGCGATTTTCGTCGGCTGATCGTGCGGTCTCATCCTCCATGGCCTGCGGTGTTTGTTCTGAGGTGAGGTCACGATCGTGCGGTTCGAGTTTGCCGCCCTTGAGGAGCTGGCCAAGTTGATTGTGATGTTGGGCCATAAAAAAGGTCAGGGCATCGAGTTTATCGTCGTCAATACCGAGTTCGGACGCGTGTAGGAATGCATACAGGCGTTCAGCGATGTCCAACATTTTGTCATAAGTATCGGCTTCTTTTTTGGTACTAAACATCATATCTTTTTTTCCATTACGTACGACAACATATTTCACAATGACAGCCATGAATCGCTACTCCGCTCCGTTTAGATGAAGTTCAGGAAGGATGTGATGACGAGTTTGTGTCACACCGGCATGATAGGCTCGCTTCGCTCATCCGGCAACGGAACATCAAAGGCAGCGAGATATTGTTGCGGGAGATTGTCCCGACTTGCGACAGGGATTCTCATCTGCAGTCTCCTATATGCTTCCAAGGGAACAGATTTGAAGCTGTTCCCATACGACTGAGAAAATGATAGTTGTCATTTGAGCAGTATTGGGCTTTGTTGTCAATGGTGGATATTGAAGATTAAGGGGTTGCTCACATCACAGAGCAGTCAAAATCTCGATGAGATTTTGCCCAAAATGGAAGCCTGTGCGACGCAGGTATGGCGGTTAGTGTGAGGCGAGCTGTACCTGGCGTTTTTCCGGCTCGGGATGTTGCCGGTAGAAGATGAATACATGGCCAACCGACCCGACGATCTCGCTGTTGGAATGTGAGGCGATGGCTTGCGCGAGTTCCTGTTTTTGATCTTTAAAGTCCAAAAATCGAACCTTGATCAGTTCATGATGTTCTAAGGCTTCGTCAATCGCGGTGAGGACATTAGGGGTAAGACCGGTTTTGCCGATCTGGGCAAACGGTTTGAGATGGTGGGCGAGTCCGCGTAGGTATTTGCGCTCAGAGCCTTTTAACGGTGGTTGATCTGACGATGTTGGGATGACTTTTGTTGTCTGGGTCTCATCTTTCATTGGCATGGTCCGATTCGTTTGCATCACGCTGGGCACGCAGTTTGAGGCGCAGACCGTTCAGACGGATAAAACCTTCCGCGTCGTGTTGGTCGTAAACCTGATCAGCCTCGAAGGTGGCGTAATCATCGCGATAGAGGGAGCGAGGCGACTTACGGCCGGCAACCATGCAATTGCCTTTATAGAGTTTAACGCGTACGGTGCCTATTACCTCGCGTTGTGCCTCGTCAATGGCGGTTTGCAGCATGTAGCGTTCGGGCGCAAACCAGAAGCCGTTATAGACCAGTTGGGCATATTTGGGCATCAGACTATCGCGTAGATACATCACTTCGCGGTCCAACGTGATGGATTCCAGGGCACGATGTGCAATATGTAGAACCGTGCCGCCCGGGGCTTCATACACCCCACGAGACTTCATCCCTACAAAGCGGTTTTCCACCATGTCGATGCGTCCGATACCATTGGCGCCGGCTATCTCGTTGAGTGTCTCAAGTAAAGCGGCAGGGCCATATTCTGTGCCGTTAATGCGCAGCGGAACGCCGGCTTCAAAATCGATTTCTAGATAGGTTGGCTGATCAGGCGCCGCTTCAGGCGCCACACTCATGGTAAACATATCGTCCGGTGGCTCGGCCCACGGGTTCTCCAGAATACCGCCTTCATAACTGGTGTGGAGGAGATTGCGGTCGATGCTATAAGGCTTGGACGGTGAGGTTGGCACTGGGATACTATATTGTCTGGCGTATGCCATCAGCGCTTGGCGTGAGTTTAAATCCCATTCGCGCCAGGGCGATATAATGCGTAGTTCCGGGGACAGAGACTGGAAGGTGAGTTCAAAGCGTACCTGATCATTGCCTTTGCCAGTAGCGCCATGTGCCACCGCGTCGGCATTTATGCGGCGAGCAACCTCGGTTTGTTTTTGTGCGATCAGCGGGCGTGCCAGCGCGGTGCCAAGTAAATAGGTGCCTTCATAAACGGCATGTGCGCGCAGGGCTGGAAAGACATAATCGCGAACGAATTCTTCACGTACATCTTCAACACAGACCTGTTCGGCGCCGGTTTGTTGCGCCTTCTGTGCAATGGCTTCGAGATCCTCTTGCTGTCCTATATTGGCGATAAATGCCACCACTGGGCAGCGATAAGTTTCGATTAGCCAGCGTAGATTTACTGAGGTATCAAGACCGCCGGAGTAGGCCAGGACAATTCGTTTCGGTGCTGCGGTCACAGTTGCTCTCCTTCAGGCGCAAGCAGGAAGGTGAGTAGCGCCTTCTGCGCATGCATACGATTTTCAGCTTCATCGAAAACCAGGGAACGGGGCGATTCTAGGATATCTTCAGTGATTTCCTCGCCACGGTGTGCGGGTAGGCAATGCATGACCACCGCATGGCCTGGGGCTTCCTCTAGCAACGATGCGTTGATTTGATAGGGGCGAAAAATTTCACGCCGCGCCGCAGCCTCGTCTTCCTGTCCCATACTGACCCAGACATCCGTATAAAGCGCGTCGGCGTTCTTGACGGCTTGCATGGGATCGTCAACGATTTCCAGTACTGCCCCTGTCGTCTTAGCGATTTGTTGCGCTTGATGTAAAATATCCAGGTTGGGTTGGTACAGTTTTGGGCACGCAATGGTGAGTGCCAGGCCCATCTGAGCCGCGCCGAGCAACCAGGAATTGGCCACATTATTGCCATCGCCGACATAGGTGATGTGGAGATCGTGCAGGCGGTTGAAATGTTCCTGGAGCGTTTGTAGCGCCGCTAGAATTTGGCAAGGGTGTAAGAGGTCAGTTAGCCCATTGATGACCGGTATGGTTGCCGCCTGCGCGAGTTCGACAATCGCTTCGTGGTCAAATGTCCGGATGACCATGCCGTCGTAATAGCGCGAAAGCACACGGGCGACATCTTTGATGGGTTCCCGATCGCCGATTTTGATGTCCTGATTCTGGAGATAGGTTGGATAGCCGCCGAGCTGTACCATACCCACCTCAAACGAGGCTCGGGTACGTAGGGATGGCTTATGAAATAGAAGCGCCAGTGTTTTTCCATCTAGTGGACGAGAGGCCTTCCCGCTTTTTTGACGCTGTTTCAACTTGCCTGCTAACGACAACAGGTGTTTGATTTCTGCTGCGGTGATATCCGCAAGTGAAAGAAGATCTCGTTTCACACCTTATCCCTCCTACAGAACGCCATCAAGAACCACCAAGAAGTCGTTTACCTCTTATGCGGTATATTGGCAACAAGGTTAGCAGCGGAGGCTAAACATAACGCCTCAGTTGAAAAAGTCACCATATGCAGTTTGGCTATCGACATCGATAGGTTGAACCGTAAACAATTATGGGAAATTTAAGGAAAACAGAAGGGTAGCATAACGTTTTAGCTGAACGCAAGCTGTTAGCACGGTGCGTTTTAGGCCAATTGTCTTGCATTCAGCATTCAGGGCGGTGCCCCATCAGCTCAATTCCGTCCGAGCCCCGATGGGATACCGTTACGCAGTAAAGTTTGGAAGGGGGTGGTCTCCCAGGGTCCGCTAACGAAGGATTTCTGTTCCGATACCACGGTCGGTGAACAACTCAAGTAGCACCGCATGGGGTTCGCGACCATCGATGATATGCGTTTTGCCCACATCATGCTGAAGGGCTTTGAGGCAAGCGTCGACCTTGGGCAGCATGCCGCCGTTGATGACGCTGTCTTGCTTTAAGGCAGCAATGGTGTCGGGATTGAGGCTTGAGAGCAATTTGCCGTCGCAGTCCAGAATGCCGGCCACATTGGTCAGAAACAAAAGCTTTTCGGCCTTAACGGCGGCGGCGATGTCACCGGCGGCGGTATCGGCGTTGATGTTGTAACTTTCGCCTTGTTCGCCGACGCCAATGGGAGCGATGACTGGGATGAAGCCATTGTTTTCTAGAACCTTGATAATCTTATCGTTGATTGACACGATGTCGCCGACTTGTCCGATATCAACTCGTTCCGGTTCATCACCTTGGCTTGTATGACGGTATAGATATTTTTTGGTGGCGTTGATGAGGTTAGCATCTTTGCCGCTTAATCCCACCGCCTGTCCGCCGTGCAGGTTGATCGTGGCGACGATTTCCTTGTTAAGCTTGCCGCCCAAAACCATTTCAACCACGTCCATCGTTTCAGCATCGGTCACTCGTAGGCCGTCGACAAATTGGGCCTGCAGGCCGAGGCGTTGCATGGTGTTGCCGATTTGAGGGCCGCCTCCATGTACGACGATGGGATGCATGCCGACGTATTTCAACAGCACAATGTCGCGGGCGAACGAATGGCGCAGGGCCTCGTCAAGCATGGCGTGGCCGCCATATTTGATAACGATGGTTTTGCCGGAAAATTGACGGATATAGGGCAGCGCTTCAATGAGAACGTTGGCTTGTTGTGTATGATTGCCAATATCCACGCTAAAATCCCCATCTGTTCATATCGTATAGGGGATAGGCGGTGCATTTACAGGATGTAATGACTCAGATCCTCGCTTTTGACAATATTTTCCAGACAGTTGACAACATCTTGGCGATCGATCGTAACTTGCTTGTCTTTGTCTTCGAGATCCGGCGCCTCAAACGAAATATCGTCGAGTAAGCGCTCGAGAATCGTATACAAGCGCCGCGCACCGATGTTCTCCGTCTGCTGATTGACCCGTTCGGCAATACTGGCTAGCTCGACAACTGCTTCATCAGTAAAAGTCAAATCCACCCCTTCGGTGTCGAGCAACGCTTTATATTGCTTGAGTAAGGCATTGCGGGGTTCGCGTAGAATACGGATGAAGTCCTCTTTGCCGAGGGCTTGTAACTCGACCCGGATGGGAAAGCGGCCCTGGAGCTCCGGAATCAGGTCTGAGGGCTTGGAGACATGAAAGGCACCGGCGGCAATGAACAGAATATGATCGGTGCGAACCATGCCGTATTTTGTGTTGACCGTACTGCCTTCAACGATAGGTAACAGGTCGCGTTGGACGCCTTCACGGGAGACATCGGGGCCGGCAGTGCTTTCACGTCCGGCAATTTTGTCGATTTCGTCGAGGAAGATAATGCCGGATTGTTCAACGCGCTGGATCGCTTCCCGAGTGACGTTGTCCATATCGATCAGTTTCTGTGACTCTTCTTGTTGGAGGAGGGTCAGGGCTTCTGGCACTTTCGCTTTGCGGTTTTTTTTGCGCTGTGGGAAGAAATTGCCCAGCATGTCTTTGATATTAATGTCCATATCTTCCATGCCGGAGCCAGAAATCACCTCGATCATGGGGAGGCTGTGATCCTGCACTTCAAGTTCCACGAAACGCTCGTCGAGTTTGCCTTCGTGTAAGTACTGACGGAATTTCTCGCGTGTGTTTTGGTAGTGTTGCTGACCGAGCTCATCGAGCTGTGCCGTGCCTTCCATTTGGCGGGCAGCGGGTGGTGGTGGTAATAAGAGATCCAGCAAACGTTCTTCTGCCAGCTCGTGGGCGCGGGCTTTAACCTGTTCGACGGCTTCTTGTTGGGCCATGTTTTTGGCCAGCTCTGTTAAGTCGCGGATCATTGATTCAACGTCTCGGCCCACATAGCCGACTTC
>JAPULM010000237.1 GCA_027294925.1 bacterium | reverse complement strand
CCCTAAAAGAGGTAGGATGGGGGGGACAACATGCGCATCAGCCTCTGTCCGGCCGTTGACATCACGCCGTCAGGGAATGTAAAAATGGCACAATGGCTTCCCGGTAGGCATCGGCATGGGTGCCCATGATGCCGTGTCCACCGGCCTCAAAGGGGATGAGCGTCGCATTCGCCAAGCTGGCCTTTAATTGCTCCGCTTCGGCAAACGGTACTTCCTCATCAGCCGTACCATGCAGAATAAGCCCCGGCGCCGTGATCTCGCCAAGACGGTCGGCAATAGGATTGCCATGTAGATGGTAAGCCAAGTAGGTCTGCAGGACGCCCCCGAACTGCTGTGCGGGGTGCAAGGCTGTGCCGTCGGCTGTAGTTGGGCCTGATTGTGACAACATCGTCTGCAGTTGGGTTAGCCCGTCAGTTCCCAGAAATGTAATGAGTGACGCCAGTTCCGGCGGTACGTTGACCGTCTGTGAAGCCGTGCTGCCCAGAATGAGCCCGATGACACGTTCAGGCGCGGTAAGTGTCGCTTGCAAAATCTGTGGCCCCCCAGCCGAAGTGCCCATTAAAATCACCCGCTGGTGGCCAAGATAGTCAAGCAGGGCGAAGATGTCCTCTATAAAACGCTCAAAGCTGTAGCCTGATGCCGGCGTTTCCGAAACCCCTGCGGCACGACGGTCAAACGCAATAACCTCAGCATGCTCCGCCAACGCCGCCATTTGATGTTGACGAAAGGTGGCGCTGCCCCGACCGCCACCTAAACCGCCATGAACAAACAGCAACGGCACACCACTGCCGGCAACCTCGTAATACATGCGAAAACCGTTGATCATTTCCGTCGGCACAGCAGGCTCCTTTGCGCTTGCCAGGGCAGCATGTTTTTTTGGGCCCTTTTCAATACTGCGTCTGTTTGCGCAACCGTTAAACGATCAAGACCTAATCCTAATCCTCTTAGCACCCGGGCGCTGCGCCAATCGTCTTGCTGAATCCGTATAGGTAACCTATGTGCTTCCGCAGTATGGTCAGTAGTTGAGCATTGTGTCCCCGAATTGGCATTGACAGGTTTGGTAGGCTTCGAGTAAGGTGGCGACTCTACACCATACAACCATGATCAGAGGAAGCATATAATGCCCGCCATTAACCCGAAGCGGCTAATCGATGACCTGCAGCACCTCAGAACGTTCGGCGCGCACGGCAATGGCGTGGTGCGGCCATCGCTGTCGCCAGACGATCTGGCATCCCGTCAGTGGTTACGCGAGCGTATGCTCGAGGCGGGCGTCGAGGCCCATATTGATGGCGTGGGCAATGTCATCGGCCGCTCCCGCAAGCCCGGCAAAGCTCTACTCGTCGGCTCCCACTCCGACACCCAGCCACGAGGCGGCTGGTTAGATGGCGCCATGGGGGTCATTTATGGTCTCGAAATCGTACGCGCCTTCGCCGAGGACCCGCTTAGCCGCCATCTCGCCGTTGACCCGGTCGCCTGGATCGACGAAGAAGGCGCCTATCTCGGCTGTCTGGGTAGTCGATCATTTTGTGGCGTGCTACGACAAGCCGATGTTGAATCGGCCACCAATGCAGCAGGACAGTCGCTAACTGACGCCTTATCCACTGCCGGTCTAGATGGTGTGGCGCCACTTCGCCTTGAGCCAGAGCGTTATGTTGGCTACCTCGAAGCCCATATTGAACAGGGACCGCATCTGGAGGCGGCAGGTAACAAGATCGGCGTGGTGACGTCGATTGTCGGCATACGGGGCTGTCAAATTCACTTCCACGGCCAACAGAATCATGCCGGTACCACCCCAATGCCCAATCGCAAGGACGCAGGGGTGGCACTGATCGACTTCGCCTACAAACTGCGGCAGGCCTTGCAGGCCATCGCCGGCCCTAAAACGGTATGGACAATAGGACGCGTGACGTTTGACCCCGGCGCCCCTAGCGTCATTCCGGGCAAGGCTGAGATGCTCCTGCAATGGCGCGATCCGGACGAGGACCGCCTCGACCATTTTGAGCAAACCGTGCACAGGTTAGCCGAAGCCGCCAATCGCGACGGGCCAGTTGAGGTGACAGCACAACGGAATCGTGCGCCAATTCAGCCCACCCTGATGGATGACAGTCTACAAACACATATCGCAGCCGCTGCCGAGCAACACGCAGCAGACCGCTGGGTCCATATGCCAAGCGCGGCCGGCCATGATCCCATGGTGCTCAGCCCGCACCTTCCCTGCGCCATGTTGTTCGTGCCCAGCATCAACGGCATCAGCCATGACTTTGCTGAAGACACCAATGAGGCCGACATCATTCTCGGCTGTCAAGTGCTGGCCGACGCAGCAGCATCTATCCGGACCCAGCATGACGTATAAGGATGACGACTCTTACCCTAGCGGTCACCTTTAGAAGCAAGGGAGCCCGCCCCTGCCAAAGCAGCGGAATAATTGCCCTACGCCGTATTTAGGCACCCAAGATGCACTTGTAAATACAATGCGACCGGTTGGTGGTGTGAGGCCGTATCTTGCTTGCCCAATCGCCTTTTTCCGCTGCCGCTTTCCAGCCCTCGCTGTCTGGCACATCCGGCGAGTCAATTTCGTAAATGGCGGCGTAGCGCGACACGCCATCGACGTTGGCCGATTCCAGACGATAGCGGCGGCAACCGTGCACACCGGGCACCTGCACAATGTTAGGCACATGTTCGGTGTCATACACACGATTAAACTCATCCTCAATCTCGGCCGGCACATCCATTTGGACAACGTAGATATAGTCTGCCATCGTGCATCGACCTCCTAAGACCCTATTAGGTTGTAAGCGCCTTAACCTGAAGGCTCGTATTTTTCACCCGCACCGATGCTCAGTAGCACCTGCACCCCGTGCTCATGGCATCGCGACATGATCCTCTGCCTGAGCCAGACTATGCAGGTTGTCGACATACTTATGCCCGCTACCAGTATTGAACAGCACAATCCGCTCTGAGCGTTCGACCCAGCCGTCGTCAAGCAACACTTGCAGTGCCGCCAGTACCGCGCCGCCTTCTGGAGCGGCAAAAATACCTTCAGTGGCGCCAATCTGCCGCACGCCATCCACCATTGCCTCATCGGGCACCGCAATCGCACAGCCACCGCTCTCCCGAATCGCTTGTAACATTAAGAAATCGCCAACCGCATGCGGCACCCGTAGACCGGACGCCAGGGTATGCGCGTTTTCCCACTCGGGTGCATCATCAAGGCCCTGCTCGTAGGCCCGTACAATCGGCTGACAACCTGCAGCCTGGACCGCCACCATGCGTGGCCGCTGTGTTCCTATCCAACCCAGCGCCTGCATTTCTGCAAAGGCTTTCCACATGCCAATCAGGCCCGTACCACCACCCGCTGGGTACAGAATCACATCCGGCAAGGACCAGCCGAATTGCTCCGCCAACTCGTAGCCCATGGTCTTCTTACCTTCGATACGATACGGCTCTTTCAAGGTTGAGACGTCAAACCAACCGTGGGTTGCTTTACGCTCGGCCACAATCTGGCCACAATCCGTTATGAGACCGTCGATCAAGCCGACTTGAGCGCCGTGCGCATGACATTCAATAATAAAAGCTGATGGCGTATCTTGCGGCATGAATACATGCGCCGGCAAGCCGGCTTTGGCGGCATACGCCGCCATGGCTCCAGCGGCATTGCCGGCTGAAGGGATGGCCAGGGCTGTCGCCCCCAATTCTTTGGCTCGTGATACAGCCAAACACAGACCTCGTGCCTTGAAAGAGCCAGTCGGATTGAGCGATTCATCTTTAATAAACAGCCTGTCAACCCCGAGCCGTTTACCAAGCCGGTCGGCCTGCACCAAGGGTGTCCAACCCTCGCCGAGGCTAATGATATAAGCAGAATCGCGAACCGGTAGCATCTCCCGATAGCGCCATAGTGTCGGCTGCCGCCCGGCCAACGCGTCTCTTGAAAGCTGTCGACCGGCCGCCTGCAAGTCATAACGCGCCAGCAGCGGCTTAGCACAATGTAAACACAAATTTTGTAAGATATCGGCGTCGTGGCGTTCGCCGCATGCCGCACACTCCAGATCGATGAGAAATGACATGGTACCTATTCCTTATCATTAACCGTCACCAGTCATCAACCACAATGGACGATGCGCGAAATCCTCATATTTTGGCCGTAAGCGCTCCGTATTGTAGTACGCGTCAACGTCGACGACTTTTTTGTTGCCTTCTACTACCACGTCGATAGAAACACTATCATAACACCCATCACGCAGACAAACGAGACGGCCATGCTGATCATGCAACACCAAATCCAACGCCAGATTGCCAAACGCCATCGGCACAATCGCATCCATCGCATCCGGGTCGCCGCAACGGACCAGATAACCTAGCCTTTGATTCACCACGTTAATGTGACGTCCCTGATTGAAGTCGGCCGAAAGTTCTTTCAGATACGCAGCAACCCGATCACCTATACCGCCTAAGCGCTTGTGGCCATATTGGTCCACTTCTTCACTTTCGAAATGCATACCGCTATCACCACTTAGGATGGCGCCTTCCGACACCAAAACGACCGCGTAGTTGTCGGCGCGACGTTTCCAATCATCAACCAACAACTGGCAAAGGTGGGACACGTCGAAGGGATGCTCGGGAATGACGCAACGGTCAGCTGCACCAGCTATGGTCGGTAACATCGCGGTGTAGCCGGCATAACGACCAAATACCTCAATCACCAAAAGGCGTTGATGAGACCCAGCCGTGGTGCACAACGCCTGAGTCATTTCGATGGTGCGGGTGACACAGGTGCTAAAGCCAATACAGTAATCCGTACCCGATACATCATTGTCCATGGTTTTCGGAATAGCGACAATCTTCACCCCTTCATGATGCAGACGTTGCGCATAACTCAACGTATCATCACCACCAATCGGAATGAGATAGTCAACACCCAAAAACGCCAGGTTGTCGATCACCTCTGGCGTCACATCATTGACGCCGTCCTGGTATTTATCCCTGAGGTGTGCAGGGACAGCCTGTTTGGGTAGATGACTCGGTCGCGTTCTTGAGGTATGTAAAAACGTTCCACCCGTCCGACCGGCGCGATCCACCATATCTTCAGTAAGTTCGATGACGCAGTGACTATTGTCGGCTTCAACATCTCGCACCAGTTCAACTAAACTCGCCCAGCCCCGTAGCAGACCGAGCACCCGATAGCCTTCGTGCAGGGCGCGAAACGTCACCGCCCGGATAGCCGGATTCAATCCCGGCACATCCCCACCGCCGGTAAGAATGCCAATCGTCCCCTTTGTTGCCACCATGAGCTTGCTCTTTCTTTTGTGTTTGACCCAATGTCCATCAACACTAGTGTACAACACAAAGATACACAAGGAGACGGCCGACGTCACTTCTATTAAGGAATGGCTGGCTGGTTGGCAGAAAACCTGTGCAACGCTTGCACAACCCTATCGTTGTGTGCGAACCCGAGTAGAACGTTTAAAGCCTGTGTGACGACGCCGTTCCCCTTTGTGCCGCAAAGGTCGACCGTCGGTAGTCACGAAGGATTGTCGTACCTGGTGAGACTCTGCACGATAACGAGGGCGTCGAGCACCATGCATATTTTTATTGGCGTGGGTGCGCTGTACAGGCACGTTCCACACGATACCAAAACGGGCGGCCGGCGCAGACCAACGGAAATGGAGTTGGCCATACGCCTGATGGTGCGCCATGGGTTCATAATAGCGCTGCCCGCGGTAATGGTGAGCATCATGATGATGACGGTGTGGTTGATGGTGACGGTAAACATGGTGTCGATGCCATTGATGCGCAAAACTCACCGTTGGCAAGGCTACGCCACCTACTAAACCAACGACAATTGCCCCAATTAGTGTCCGGCTTGACATGCCTGGCTCCTTTTTGTCTTGACGATAACATTCGTTCACGTTCTAGACAGGTCGTTACGTAATGCCTGGGGGGAAATCAGCCTCAAATAATCAGGACACGTTTCTACTTCAAAAACAATTAGATAAAGGGCGGAATAAAAATTTTCTGACCTTTTTGTCAGACTCGGGGAACTGCCCTGGGATAAATTGGCCAAGCCAGTGAAAAATGCCTGGTAAATTTTCTATACGCCTTGTCATGGGTTTTATTTGCCATGGTTAAACGATGGGCACGGTCAACAGGCTCCCCATAGGTATTGCCGACTGCGGAAATAACGCCCATCACCCACTATTATGATAAAAGGACACCACATACGGAAAGCATGCCACAGCAGAGGCTCAAACCGGAGGTGATACGATGCACACGGAGAGGGAACCCTTGCAAGATACAGCCAGCAGCACGGCTGACGTCGTTTTTGTCGGCTGTACGCTGGCGGATGCTGCACAGCCTGTATCACCGTCCAGCAGCACGGCACCACGTCGGCAGGTCGTTGTAGACGGCCGCCGAGTCAAAACCGTTGATGTCCATGCACACTGCGCCGTACCGGAAGCCATGGCGCTAATGGGACTCCAGGTATCGCCCCACGCCTTGCTTATCGGAGCGCATCGCATACAACAGATGGACGCCCAGGGCATTGATGTCGAGGCACTCAGCATCAATCCTTACTGGTATGCAGCAGAACGTGACCTGGCGCAACAGCTCATCACGCTGCAAAACGAAAAACTGGCCGAGTTATGCGCCGCCCAGCCGGAGCGCTTTGTCGCCTTTGCCACCGTGGCGTTGCAGTATCCCGACCTGGCGGGGAAATTGTGCGACGCCGTACTAGCTATCCTCATAGCCATGCGGATTGTTCGATTGCCAACACCAGGCATCGGCACACATGGTGGCGATATCGTGCAGGGCGACCCAATCAAGCTCGGCTTTGGCTTTCGAGACATCAGCGTAACATACCGCGGCGTCGCCGGGACGGCGCTCGACAATGTCGTAGGGGATCGTTGTGCCGCAGGCCCCTGCAAACGCCGCAATCACCTCCAATACGCTGTAGCCCTGACCGGTGCCGAGGTTATAAGCCATGATGCCCGCCTTGGTGGTGAGTTTTTCCAACGCTTTGAGGTGTCCGCGTGCCAGATCCACCACGTGAATATAGTCGCGCACACCGGTACCATCAGGGGTTGGGTAATCGCCCCCAAACACCGACAGCTTAGCCAGTTTCCCTACCGCCACCTGGGTAATATACGGCATCAGGTTATTGGGGATGCCATGCGGGTCTTCGCCGATGCGGCCGCTGGGATGGGCGCCAACCGGGTTAAAATAACGCAAAAGCGCGATGTTCCAGGTGGCATCGGCGGCATACAGGTCACGGAAAATATCTTCCAGCATGAGCTTGGATCGACCATAGGGGTTGGTTGCGCAGCGCGGAAAATCCTCTTTAATCGGCACGCTTTGCGGATCCCCGTAGACGGTTGCAGAGGAGCTGAAGACCAGCTTCTTGACCTCATGTGCTTGCATCACCTCGCAGAGATGCAAGCTGCCGGCAATATTGTTCTGATAGTAATGCAGCGGCATGCGTACCGATTCGCCGACTGCCTTCAAACCGGCAAAATGAATCACGGCCTCGACCGATTCTTGCCGGAATACAGTGTCTAAGGCTGACTTGTCACGTAAATCAACGCGGTGAAAGGAGAGTGGTTTTCCCGCCAACGCCTCGACCCGCTGCAAGGCAGCCGGCTTGCTATTGGCCAGATTGTCCACCACCACTACATCGTAGCCGGCGTCCAGGAGTTCCACACATGTATGGCTGCCGATATAACCGGCACCGCCGGTAACCAGGATTTTCATAAGACTTCTCGACTTCTATTCTACGTCTGTACGATTGATATCTGAGGCAAAACATCTCGCCCGTTTTCCTTCAATTGTACCCAACCTCTGCCGCTCCGCACCTTAAGCACGTAACCATTGCTGGGTAAGATCAAGAACCCGATCGACATCGTTGGGCGTATTGTAGAGGTGCAGCGAGAATCGTAACACCCCGCGGCGCACGGACAATCTCACCTCATGCTCATGCAGATAGGTATACAGCGCGTTAAATCGTTCATCTTCCGTCCCGTAATAGCTGCTACCCATCGTTCCGACGGCGACCAGGTGCGCCAGATGCGTTCCTGGTCGTCCTCCGTACACGGGGAGGTCCAGAGCAATGAACCCTTGTGCCAATTGTTGCGCCAGACCCAACACATAATCTTCGATGTCGTGCAGGCCATACGCTAGCAATTGGGTCATCGCGGCATGCGCGGCCGCGCAACCGATGAAGTTATAATTACCGAGATCAAAGCGCCGCGCCCCGGGCATCAGGGCATAGTCATCGCCACCCAGGGTGGCCTCATGCGCATCTCCCAAATCAACCCCAAAACGCGCCAAATAGGCGGGCTGCATCTGTTCGGCCCAATCACGGCGGCAATAGAGAAACCCCATGCCGTACAATCCCAGCAATCCCTTCTGGGTGGAGACCGCCAGCCCATCAATGTTGGCGGCAATCACATCCGTCTGCAACACGCCGCACGACTGTGCGGCATCAACAAGAAAGAACGTCCCTCGTTCACGGCATGCACGTCCCAGGCGGTCAATATCAGTGCGAAAGCCGGGCGCCAAAGTGACGGTTGAGGCCGTGACGACGCGCGTGCGGCCGTCCATCTGCTGCACCATCTGGCCAACCGGCAAATGACCATCAGACGGCTCTACCGTGCGCACTTCGACACCGCGCTGCTCGAGGTTAAGCCAGCAATAGACGTTATTGGGATGCTCCAATTCCGCACACAGCACCACATTATCACCCGGTTGCCACGACAGGCCGGTGGCAACCATATTAAGACCCTCGGAGACGTTTTTGGTAAACGCCACCTCATCCGCATGCGCGTTGATGAGCTGCGCGAAACGATGCCGGGTTTGCTCAACAAGCTCGAAATATTTCTCTTTTTCCACCCCCTGCCGGGTACGCGCATCAATGTGCTCGTCAAGCGCTGCCCGTACCTGATGCGAGATCAAACCGCGCGCCGCGACATCCATATAGGTAAGCTGCTCGGTGGCAGGATAGTGCTGGTGAGCCTCGGCGAGGCTGTGGGCCGGGCTGCATACGATCGTCTCAAGCAGGGTCATGTTTTCCTCCTGAATACCTAGGCACAAGTCTCGCCCTCACCCAACCCTCTCTGGCGAGGGACGAGGACAAAAAATGCAGGTGTTTTTATCGACCTAAAGCGCACCTAAAACACGTCCTTCACGTAAGTCGCGCTCGATGAGCTGCGGATCGCGCTGCTCGGGCTTACCAAAACCACCCCCTGCCGGAGTGCGGACCGACAAAACCGTGTTGCGTGGCAAGGCAATGTCGGCGGCAGCGGCAGGCAGTTTACGCTCGTCAGATTGTCCTGGATTGATCACAAATTCTCCCGTTGCACCTGCTGCCCCACCCGCCATGCCTCGTGCAGCGACATGTTGACGCTCAGACGAGAGACTGACCTGTATATCGTCAGCTAAAATACGATAGTCACGCACCACCCCAAGACCACCGCGATATCTACCGGCACCTGCCGAGTCATCACGTAAGGCATACTGTTCGATACGCAGGGGATACACATGTTCGAGGGCCTCCACTGGCAGATTCGAAGCGCCTGAGGCATGCACCCGAACGGCGTCCATACCGTCATGATACGGCCGAGCCCCCATGCCGCCGGCAACCGTCTCGTAATCGACAAAATAGGTATGGGTACGCGGGTCCATGCCGGACAGCACAAGTAGGTGATGGGGACCTGAGCGGGCCAGGGCTTTGTCCGGTATAGCCTGCGACAGGCAGCCGGCAATGACATCCCCCAGCACGCCGCAGGATATCGAGCGCGCGCCTACTGCCGCTGGTGGCGTCGGCCCGACGACCGAATCCTTCGGCACCTGCTGGGTAATGGTGCGATAATAGCCGGCATTGGCAGGTACTTCAGGATCAAGCATGCTCTTCGCCACGGTATAAATGGTCGCTAACAAGGCACGGTAAGGAATGTTGCGCGCGCTGTTGAGCTGAGGCCCTGAGCCGGTAAAGTCAAAATGCATCTGTCCGTCACCCACCGTCAACGCCAAGCGGATTGCCACCGTGCTGCCCGTCGTATCGCCATCAAGTTCATCTTGGTCAACATAGGTCCCCGCCGGCAATCGATCAATTGCGGCACGAAAGCGCTTTTCCGTAAAATCCAGATAAGCCGCCATATGGGCAGTAGCTTGCCTCAGGCCGTACCGTTCAAATAAAGCCGTCACTCCGTGCACACCCACGTGATTGGCGGCGAATTGGGCCTGCATATCGCCCAGGCGCTCTTGCGGGGTACGTGAATTGAGCGAAATCAGATCCAACAGGTCACGGTTCACCTTGCCGGCATGCATAATCTGCACCAGGGGAATGCGGAGACCTTCCTGAAAGATTGTCTGACACACAGCGGCTTCCGAGCCTGGCACCATGCCGCCGACGTCGGCGTGATGCGCAATATTGGCCACATAGGCAACAATCTCCCCATTCATAAACACTGGCGCCAGCACACTAATATCCGGCAAATGCGAACCGCCACCGTGGTACGGATCATTGGCAGCAAACATATCACCCGGCCGCAGGGTGTTGAGATCGTAGCGCTGACGCAGGGTTTCAACAATGCCGACCATCGACCCCAGATGCACGGGCACTCGGTGGGCCAGCGCCACCACCTGCCCCTGCGCATCGAAAATGGCGCTGGAGCAATCCGCCCGCTCTTTGATGTTGGGTGAAAATGCCGTACGCAGCAGGGCCGCGCCCATTTCTTCGCTGGTCGCCAGGAGATGTCGTGCTATCACTTCGGCCTTGATTGGGTCAACGGTTTGGCTCATTCTTCATCTCCTCCATGTTCTTGGCGCGCTACATCAATATGCAGACACCCCATCCCATCCACCCGCATGGTGGCCTGAGGCGGCACCACAGTGGTCGTGTCCATCTGCTCGACAATACATGGCCCGTCAACCGAGACATGGGCCGGCAGCTGATCACGCTGATAGATCGGCGTTGAGATAAATCCAGCCTCCGGAAACCAAACGCGCCGTTGCGCCAATCGGGCCTGAGACAGACTACCGGAGCGCTGCATAGGGGTCTGTGGCAACATGCCATGCGCCACCGTTAGCACCAGACGCAGGGTGACAATCTCGACCGGCTGCAGCGGCATATTGTACCCGTAGGTTGCTTGATGATGCAGGTGAAAGCGTGCGGTCATGTCGGCCAGGCTGGATTCGTCGAGACAAGCCCCATCGAAACTCAGACCCAATTCGCTATTCTGGCCGGCATAACGCATGTCGAGGCGCCAAGCTCTCGTAGTGGGTGCGCCCTCCGTCGGTTCACCAGCCAACCATGCCTCTCCACGCTGACGCAATTCCAACAAGCCGGCATTGAGGGCGGATAAACTTCCATTCTCCGCCTGCAGCAGCCGGGTCAGGCTAAAATCACCCCGTACGTCGGCATGCAGCAAGCCCATGGCAGACAACAGACCAGGATGCGGCGGCACCACGACATGGCGCATACCGATAGTCCGCGCTACATCGGCCGCATGTAACGGACCGGCACCGCCAAATGCCAGCAAGGTAAAGTCACGCGGGTCTTCGCCCTGCTCGACGGAGATTACCCGTACCGCACCCATCATGTTGGCATTGACAATGTCCAGGACGCCTGCTGCAGTCGCAATACTATCAAGCTGCAGACGCTGCCCAAGGACGGTGGCAATGGCAGCATCAGCCTGGTCCGGATAAATAGGCATGCGGCCACCAAGCAGACCATTTGGATTGAGGCGTCCGAGTACCACATTCACATCGGTCACGGTAGGCTGCGTGCCGCCGCGACCGTATGCCGCGGGCCCCGGGTGAGCGCCGGCGCTCAGCGGCCCTACTTTCAGCAAACCACCGGCGTCCACCCAGGCAACGGAGCCCCCACCTGCTCCGATGGTGTGCATATCGAGGGTGGGTGTTCGGACCGGAAAACCGCCCAGTTCACGTAGCGCTTTCTGCGCCGGTGCCCCATCTCGAATAAGGCACACATCGGTGGAGGTGCCACCCATATCAAAGGTGATGAGGTTGGCAATGCCCGCTTCCTCCCCCAATCTGCAACTGCCAATAACCCCGCCGGCAGGTCCGGAAAAGAAGGTATGAACCGGCAACCGGCGTACGGTTGCTGGACTCACGGCACCACCATTGGATTGCATTACGCGTGGCGTCACCGGAATGCCAAGCTTGTGCACGCCGGTTTCAAAACGCTCGAGATAGCGGTCCATAATCGGCATTAAGCTAGCGTTAACCACGGTGGTAGAAAAGCGTTCAAATTCTCGGAACTCGGCCAGTACGTCACCGGAGGTACACACATATACCTCCGGCCAAAGCTGCTGGAGCAGCGCTTTGGCCCGTTGCTCATGCTTGGGATTGCTATAGGCATGCAGAAAGCAAACGGTTACGGCCTCCACCCCCTGTTCTCGCAAGCTGACCACAGCCTGTTGCACCTCCTCTTCGTGCAAGGGGGTGATAATTTCACCCTGCGGCGCGATGCGTTCCGTAATCTCGTAACGGCAATCACGCGAGGCAGGCGATATCGGCTTCGTCATTTCCAGATTGAATAGATGCGGACGACGTTGTCGGGCCAGTTCAAGAATATCCCGGAAACCCCGCGTGGTCAGCATGCCGGTACGGGCTGTCTTGCCTTCCAGCACCGCATTTGTGGCAATCGTGGTACCCAACACCAGAAACTGTACGTCCTCACAGCGCCGGCCGGCCTGTTTGATGAGGGTGCCTAAACCATCCAGAATACCACCTGCCGGGTCGTCGGGCGTGGTGGGCAGTTTGTGATAGTGGGAGGCACCAGTGCGCACGTCGATCAACATCAGGTCGGTGAAGGTGCCTCCTGTATCAATGCCGATCGAGATGGTGTTCATAAGAGCTATTTGCAACCTCTTGAGGGATATGATGATTTCGAATTCCGAGAGGGATCATACCTGAAAAAGGCAGCAAATGAAAAGGTTCCTGTTTTGCGGCAAGGGCGCTTCTGACCCGACACCATGACCTTAACGTATTTTGTCTTATCACGCTCTATGCTATACTGCAATCCCTGTATCGAACTGGCCATTCGCGATTACCTGCTCGACCAGCAAGTAGCTAGATCGTCTACAATGCTCACCCGATTTCCCGGAGATGACTCGTGCAGAGTAAAATCTATTCTTCTCTTGATGACGCCGTGACCGACATCCCCGACGGCGTGAGCATTATGTTCCCCGGTTTTGGCAATACCGGTATCCCCCGCAACTTGATTGCCGCCTTGCACCGTAAAGGTGCACGCAACCTAACCGGCATCTCTAACGGTACAGGTGGCCGAGCCCCGAATCAAATCGATGTCGGCACGCTTATCTCGGCCGGTCAA
>JAPULM010000236.1 GCA_027294925.1 bacterium | reverse complement strand
CGGGTCACGCTGGTGGACAAACGTCCGCGCTTGCTATCATTTATTGATGCTGAAATCACCGCCGCCCTGATCCATCATCTGCGCCAAAATCGCGCCACTCTCCGGCTGGGGGAAGAAGTCAGCAAAATCGAAAAATATGATGATGAACGGGGCAAACATGTCCGTATCCATCTGGATAGCGGCAAGGAGATCCTGACCGAGAAGGTGCTCTACAGTATTGGCCGCACCGGCTCGACCGAGCAGCTCAAGGTGGACGCAGCAGGGCTTCAATTGAACGATCGAGGGCGTTTCGATGTCAACGATCATTTTCAGACCAACGTCGAGCATATTTATGCCGTTGGCGATGTGATCGGGTTTC
The DNA here is from genome assembly GCA_027294925.1 of bacterium. Next base: position 15,884 of record JAPULM010000236.1, on the reverse strand, counting down.
CCAGCTTGGCATCCACCTCTATGGAACAAGGCCGTCTGGCCTCCGCCCACGCCTTCGGCTTGAAAACCGACAGTGTGCCCGCACTTTTCCCCTATGGCATTTACACCATCCCTGAGATTTCTACTTGCGGGCGCACGGAAGAAGATTTGACCGATGAAGGGGTTCCTTATGAGATTGGCAAGGCGGATTATCGCGAAATTGCACGCGGTCAGATTATTGGAGATAGTGCCGGCTTGTTGAAGTTGATCTTCCACCTCGAAACCCGTGAATTGCTGGGGGTGCACATCATTGGCGAAGGAGCCACCGAACTGGTGCATATCGGCCAAGCAGTGCTGGCCGTACATGGGAAAATCGACTATTTCATCAACACCGTGTTCAATTACCCGACACTGGCTGAAGCCTATAAAACAGCCGCATTCGATGGCGTCAATCGCATGATCTGATCAGGCACGGAGGGATTTCAACTCGCGGTTACGGACATGGTGTTCTACCATAAAGAATTTAGTTTTACTATTTAAACCTTTCTTGGTAAAATGACAGGCCTTAACTCGTATTCTGGTGTTTCCACTAGTGGCCTTAGACATCAACAGTTGACCTGTCGCGAGATGCGCTCAGATTGCATCGTCATGCACGATAGGCAGAGGTCGAAAGATGCTCAATGTCAGGCATACTAGTGGCGCATCAATCCCCCAACGCTTCATTCTTTATAAGGAGAATATCATGAAAGACGGGCTCAGGTTCGTAGACTGCGACATGCACATTATGGAACCGCCAGACCTATTTGCCAGGTATCTTGATCCGCAATACAAGGATCGGGTCAACTGGCAGGTTGATGCTGACGGGCAACCCTGTCGCGGCGCGATTGTGATCGACGGTATTCCCACCTCAATGGACGTGGATTTGCAAAAATATCGCAAACCTAACCAGCCTCTGACGGACCGCAACACCTCACAGCCCCTGTCGGGCTCCAGAATCGCTGAAGAGGGCCGTCTGGACTTTGCCATCGAGCGTCAATACAATGCCGAGGCACAAGTGATGGGAATGGAGATTGAAGGCGTTGACATTGGCGTGCTCTATCCGACCACCGGCCTTAGTCTGATTGCCCGCAACAATCTGGACCCCAACCTTTCTCTGGCGCTGTGCCAAGCTTACAACAACTGGATCCATGATTTTTGCCAATACAGCCCGGAGCAACTCAAATTTGTCGCCATGCTTCCCTTCCACAATGTCAACCTGGCCTGCCGGGAATTGGTGCGTTGCGTCAAAGAGCTGGGCGCGGTTGGTTCCTTCTTGCGCCCCAACCTGGTGAATGGCCACTACTGGCACTCCAATTACTGGACCCCCCTGTACAACTTGCACGAAGAACTTGACGTTACCCTGGGCTTTCACGAAGGTACTGGCGCCCAGTACTCCTATATGAACACGCTGTACGGCGAAAACCGTTTCTATCGCCACGTCGCCAGTCACTGGATCGAGATGCAACAGGCGTTAATCGCCATGATCATTGGTGGCGTATTTGAATTCCACCCGACGTTGCGGGTCGGTTTTCTCGAAGCGCAAAACTCATGGGTGCCCGGGCTGTTGACCCGCATCGAGTGGGATTACCCGCAATACCATGATTCGCACTCGCCCTATCTGTCCCTCACCCCGAAGGAATATTTTCGCCGCAACTGCTGGGCTGCGGTGGAGGGCAGCGAACCGGAAATCGAAGCGACGGCCGGGCTGATTGGGGCGGATCGCATGTGTATTTCAACGGACTACCCGCATTTTGACTCCAACTTTCCGAATGTCTCCAACAATTTGTTGAACCATGCGTCGCGGGAAACTGCCGCGCAGATTTTTATGGGCGGCGCGGGCCTCTACAACTTTACCGATGAGCACTTTGAGAAGGCCGCTGCAGCAGCAGAAGTCAAAGGTCGCCACGCGGCCGTGCCGGTCGCCGATTAAGCGACTGCTAGCCATGTCGAGCAGGCCCGCTGAGCGACACTATAGGCTCGGTGGGCTGCTTGCTTAGCACGGCAGGCAGCCGTTTTTATCACCACGCTTAAGGCTGGCGCAGGATTTTATATCGACGTCAGCAGGGTTACCAAAGATGAGGTTTAATGGCTGCGTATGCAAGATAAGGCAATAACGCATTCCGGCACGCCGGCGCCGGCGACGTCAGTTGAGAAAGCCATCGACATCCTCTTCTGCTTCGACTCTGAACATACCCAGCTTCGCCTGACCGATGTCAGTGAGCGAGTCGGCCTACATAAGAGTACTGCACATCGCCTCCTGGCCTTGCTCAGGAAAAAAGGTTTGATTGTGTCTGATCCCGACAGCCAGCTGTATAGTCTCGGCCCTGGGGTGGTTGAACTGTCATGGGTGGTTCTACGCCAACAGAATCTACGCGCCGTATGTCACCCCTATCTAGAGCGCATACGGCAGGACACCAACGAAACCGTCAGTCTCTATACCCGTATGGGCGATAAACGCTTATGTGTTGAGGAGTTGGAAAGCGGGCAGGATATTAAATATTCTCATACGGTGGGCCTAACCGCGCCGCTTCACGTCGGAGCGCCTGGCAAAGCCCTATTGGCCTTTCTACCGGAAACGGAATTGCAAGCGCTTCTGTCTGGTCTCGCTCTAACCGCCATCACGCCCAATACCCTGACTGATGCTGAACAGCTTAGAGAGGAATTGCATACCACCCGCAAGCGCGGTTATGCCGTAAGCCGTGGAGAACGCTCATCCGGCGCCTCAGCGGTTGCGGCTCCGATTCGAGATTGGAGCGGCAAGACAGTCGCTACCCTTGGCGTGCTGGGGCCGTCCCAGCGCCTCACGCACGGTGTCTTGAAGGCGATGGGCAAGCAAGTCATGCAAGTGGCGCAGGAAATTTCTTTTACGCTGGGCTATCGCCCGCAAACTGTATCAGACGATACAACCCTTTAACTACAGGAGATCATGAGTATGACATAACAGACAGCAATGGTGGCGGAATCGCGTCGGACGGCTATTACAGATCCGAAATCCGAATTCCAAAATCCGAAGTTGGCAACCCGAAGTCGAGGAACTGCAACGGCGCCATGCCCTGGCCCGAGAACTCGGTGGGCCGGAGCGGGTGCAGCGCCAACACGACGCCGGCAAGCCGGCCATCGGCCGAGTGGGGCTCGCTGCCTATCGAGGATGGTGCGGCGGTGGTATACCGGCGTGAGATTGCCCAGGCGCCCGATCCTGCTAAACGTCAGCAAGAACTTGAAGCCGAACTCCTAGCGATGAATTCACCGCTGCGCACGGCAGAGGCGTTTGGTGTAGAAGATATGATAGATCCCCGCGATACGCGCCAATGGCACGTTGGACGGTATCTTCCGCCAAGTGTTCGATGATATGCCGGGCTCGGCTGATGGCCACCGTTGGCTATGACGTGGCGTACCTCTCGCCCAGGGCGGTTTCCCAGCGCAGGTAATTGGCCATGTCGGCGTAGTTGCGATCCGGTCCTGACGCCACCACGTCTGTTGGCGGTTGCATCACCCCGGAGAGTCCGCTTTCAACCAGCAGACCGGCCTGTTGCCAAGCGTCCATACCACCCTCCAGCACCGAGACATTTGCATAGCCCAACGCTTGCAAAGTGGCGCCAGCCAGTGCGGCGTTACGGCCATCGCTGCAAGTGACGGCAATGGCGGTTTCTTTTGACGGCGCCATCGTGCCAATTTGCAGTTCCAGGAAGCTGCGGGAGAGCCAACGGGCACCCGGTACATGGCTACGGGCAAAGTCCTGGCTGGTGTCCACAAAGAGCACCACCGGAGGCTGGGCAGCCTGCAAGGATTGCGGAGAGAGGTGCGGTACCTGCTGCCTGGCTTGTGCCAGGCCAAAGGGTGTCGGTTCAACAACCCCTGCTTCCAGAGACAAGCCCGCCGCGGCCCAGGCCCTGGTGCCGCCCTGCACCACGAACACCTCCTCAAAGCCGAACTGCCGATACCAGGAAGCGGTAATCGTGGCTCGGGCCTTGCCATCGCAGGCAAACACCACCGGGCAATGTTTGGCTGCCAGCACGTCGTCGGAGCGTTGCACCACCTGACCGCCAGGGAACCAGCGGAAGCCGGGAATGTGGCCCGTCTCGTATTCCCGGATCGTACGCACATCAATGAAGTAGACGATCTCCCGCTGCCGTTTGTCCAACATCTTCCGGAGGCTCGGGATATCAACGTTGCGCACCCCGTCTTCAGCGGCCAGACGATCGGCATAGGCTTCGGCTGCCGCTAAACCTGCGGCAGACGGCTCGGGCAGGTCCAAGCGGTCGGCTCCCGTTTCCAGTTGGTAGCCGGCCAATAACCAACCCGAGGTGCCGTTTTTCAAGCCGTAGAGATTGCGCAGTCCCATTCTCTGCAGCACTCGGGTGCCGATGATGCTACGGGTACGGCCGGCGCAGTTGACAATCACCGTGGTGTCCGCATCCAGATCCTTCGTAATGTCGGTAATGCGCAGCGCCAATTCGCCGCCGGGAACACTGCGGCCGCCGGGAATACAAAAGCGCTGGTACTCTTCCGGGGTGCGAGTATCCAGAATGACCAGCTTGTCGCCCCGTTCGATGCGTTCGTGCAACTCCGTCGCCTCAATCTCGGGCACGTGGTGCACCACCTCCATCTTTTCCCCAAAATCTTTGCTGATGACGTTGCTGCCCCACTCAGTCGGATAGTCCTGCGTGGTCCACCGGTTGATGCCGCCATCCAGAACCAACACCTGGATGTAGCCCATCGCCTCGAGGGTCGATGCGGCCAAGTCGGCGCGGTCCCCATTGTCGTCATACAAGACCACCTGCACCTGTTGCACCGGCACAGCGCTAGCCATCTGAAATTCCAGGCAGCGGCGGGGAATCAAGCTGGAGTCGGGGATGTGCGAACTGTTGTGTTCACCCGCTTCGCGCACGTCGATGAGGGCAAACGGGGCGTTGCCTTGCAGGAGATCGTGCAGGGCTTGCGGCGATATCTTCTGGGCCATGACAGTGCCTTTCTTAAGTTACGCGGACGCGGGGATCTGACGGTGGAACATGGCAAAAATACGCTCCCAGTTGCGATCTGCCCCGGCCCGCTGGTAGGTCAGCCACACTGGGAAGGAGTAGCCGTGACGAACGTGCCGCTCATGCAGTAGCCAATCGCCCCCTTGGCGCCGGGCGTGCTGGTAGAGTTCCTCGCGAATGCCTGGCGCATCCATATAAAGGATAATGGCGGAAAAGCATGATACATCGGCGGTCGTTCAAAGTCAACCACCAGGGTCAAGCAGTTTTTCAGATTTGGGGTCGCTGTGGGTGTCTAAATACGCCAAAAGCCTAAGTGCCCAGGTGATGGGGTTTTGTCGGCTACGTAGGGCGGAGAACTGGATGGCCCTGCGTCGATCTACCGTGATTATGGCGTTCTTGTCCATGGAAGGTATATGATTGTATGTGACTTCCGGACGATACGGAAGTACACGAGGGTCACCTCGAAGCGTGAGTTGGCGATCATGCAAGCTTGCTTACTGCTGGTCGGCCCATATTGTAGGCCCATGTTTATAGCGTAAGGAGGAGACGATGACCACAAAAGTCCGTCTTGCTGACCCAGTGCTTGCCGATAATCGATTTGGTTGTCGCGGCGGGGAAGTGGCAGGAAATATGCAGAAAAGGAGAATCGCATGCTGTTAAAACAATATTATCTCGGCTGTCTGATGCGCCTGGGCCGTGTCGGTTTCGATCGTGTGGTAGGGTACCTTGCCAATGGCGCACAGGCTCTTGCTACGCGCCCCGATCCGGTCCGATGTATGGCGCGACGCACACCCGCAGAGCTTGCTACTCAGCTTCCCTCGCCCACCCCTCCGATCGTTCTCGACGGGCGCACTGTCAATGAACACCACGATAAGTATATTGATGGGAGCCTGCATATTCCCCTGAATCGCCTGAAGCGACAACTCGACGAAATCCCTCCTGCTCGTCCTGTCGCTATTCACTGCGCTAATGGCTACCGCTCGGCAATCGCTGCCGGCATCCTGACTCAACATGGCCGAACCGAGGTGTCTGACCTCATCGGTGGCAGAGCCGCCTGGAAAGAGGCGGGATTTGACGTCATCGCTGCCGCGGTGTGACAGTGCCGGTTTACTGCATGGCAATATACAACGGCAACGATTAGCTTCAGGAGATTCACACCAATGTCAATCACGACCTATACACTTTCCGATTTCGTACAGAATTTACGGACCATTACAAGCGAGGCGCACGATGATCAAGAGATCATCAACAGGGTGAGCCCATTGGCCCAATGCCTGGCCAGGTCCAAAAATTGGCTCACGGCCGACCTGTACAGGTGCGATTCCGAGCAAGGGTTTGGCGTCCATCTGTTACACGAAGAGTCTGATCACACGCTGGCGGTCTTCGCTATTGCCTGGCTCCCCGGCCGTGGCGCCCCGCCGCATAATCACGGCACCTGGGCCGTGGTGTCAGGCGTTGATGGTCTGGAAACGAATACGTTCTGGAAACGCCTGGATGACGGCTCGCGTCCCGGCTATGCTGAAGTGGTATGGAACGGCGAAAAGGTCTTCAGCCTGGGAGAAATCGTGGCGTTTCTGCCGCACGAAATCCACAGTGTGACGAATGACACCGAGAACGTCACCGTGTCCCTGCACATCTACGGCATACATCTCAACCACACTGGACGCTCGCAATTCGATGTGGAGAAGAATATCGAGACACCGTTTTTCGTCAAGGAACAATGAGAGGCTCACATCATAGATAAATCGGGTGTTTAAAACCTGGCTGGCGGCGGTGCAGGGCCATTTCCAGGCCGCTGATCAACACTTGGCGCGTGTCGGCGGGATCGATGATGTCGTCACGCCCCTCCTACGCCACGGTTTGATTCTCACGTCCCGGCGGGAACAGCCGGTAGGTGCCATCGGCTTCATTATAGGCCACTCGCCCGGTTTGCAAATTGGTGCTGACGCCATACAAATGAAACGTCAAACGACCGCCCGCTTCGGGCTTGCCCTGCATGCTATGAATGTCCTCGGGCATCAAGGCCACGCCGGTTCCAGGCGTTGCCACGCGCTCTTCTACGACACGCACCGTGCCCTTGCCCGGCACGGAACCATCATCGGTACGCTCGAAAATCCAATTGTGTTCTTCGCCCTGAATCCCCACGATCACGGCCCAGGTGGCGTGATTGTGCGGCGGCGGTTTTTGCTCCGAGACGGATGTGGACATATACAGTGCAAGTTGGCCGTCATCATCCTTGTGCAGCAGTTGCATGGGCTGACGACCTGGCGCTTCACCTTCCGGTTGAAAATCGGCTAAGGGAAACAGCTCTTTGCGCTTGGCCACCTGCACCATTTCGGCCTTGATGTCCTCCAACGTCTCCCGGGTAATGTCGTTGTTCTGCGCCACGGCGCGAACTCGGCAAATCATCTCGTCAATCACCGCCTGACGCGATACCGTCACCACAGATGTCTGTTGTGCCATTGTGATCATCTCCTTCTGTCAAATGCGAGTGTCGCCGTCGCAGCACCCGCCCTGCAAACGTACGGTTTGCAGAATGCCATGTCAAGCCAGTTAATTCGCCAATCGGTAACCCTATCGAATTTCATCATGCGATACGTGATTTCATTATTTAAACTCTTCCGAACACAAAATGCAAGCTCCGAGACAGATTTAAGGTGTTGAAGGTACCATCTCCTGTAAAGTGGATGGCCTTTTGCTCGGACATGGACGTCGGCACCGCCGCGTTCTTTGCCACTGCGCTGTTCACCTGTGTCACACACCGTACGACAAGGGGACCGGAAAGCGCCATAAAACGCGTGACCGGCAGCATGGTGACAAAATCCGACATGACCGCTCAATTGCTTAATCGCTGCAGCCCAGCCAGTCGCGCAGCACTTCTGTCAAATGTTGACCGAGCAGGGGGGGTGGCCTGACCTCGGCCTGCTTTCCCGTCATGATCCAGGGCGGCCCGGTGACGCGGATTCGCCCGGCGGTCGGGTGGTCGAGGGCGCGAATCTGGCCGCGGTGGTGGATCTGCGGGTCGGCGAGCGCCTCGGCGTAGTTGTTCACGTGTGCGAAGGGCACGCGCTCGGACTCGAGCCGCGAGATCAAGTCCTCCGCTAGCCAGTCGGCGAATCGATCAATGACCAGTTTGTCGATCTGCTGGCGGTTTTGCGCTCGTAACTGACTAGTGGTAAAACGCGGATCGTCAAGCCAGTGGGGACAATCGAGCGCTCGGCAGAAGGGCTCCCAGTTTCGGTCATTCTGCACCATGATGAAGATACGAACGCCGTCCTTGGTCTGATAAACGTCCGACGGTACCCGCATCGGGTTTTGGTTGCCGATGCGCTGTGGCGAGATTCCGGCCTGCAGCGTCTCCCCCATGCGGGGGCCGAGAACGGCGATCATCGCCGCCTGCATGCTGAGGTCGATATACCGGCCCTCCCCATCGCGCTGGCGCGCCAACAGAGCGCCCAGGACCGCATGGGCGGCGAACATGCCGGCGATGACATCCGCCAGCGGCGCCCCGATCTGCGTCGGCTCACCGTCCGGGCACCCGGTGACACTCATTACCCCGGACACCGCCTGGATGATCGGGTCCATGGCCAGACGGTCGCTGTAGGGCCCGGTCTGGCCGAATCCTGACAAGGAACAGTAGATGAGCCGCGGGTTGAGGGGATGGAGGTCGTCCCAGCCCATGCCCAGGCGCTTCACCGTGCCGGGCGCGAAGTTCTCCACCAGGACATCGGCGCGTTTCGCCAGCTCCCGCCCGGTGGCCAGGCCGTCCGCATCCTTGAGATCGAGGACAATGCTCTTCTTGCTATAGTTGTTGGCGTTGAAATAATCCTCGTGTGCCTCGCGACCCTTGTAGCGGCCGATGAGGCGCATTTCTTCCCCGTCGCCCGGCGGCTCCAACTTGACGACTTCGGCCCCGAGATTAGCGAGGATTGTTGTGCAGAAGGGTCCTGCGATGATCTGGCTCAGGTCGAGAACACGCACGCCGCCGAGCGGGATGCCACCCTTCTGCGAATTCTCCGACACCCGTATAGCCTCGCTGGCGCTATTGTCCGGCTCATCCATTTTTCACTCTCCCGTTACATGCCCTTCCAGACAGGCGCGCGTTTTTCCTTGAAGGCCAAAATCCCCTCCTTTGCATCGTCGCTCGACAGAATCCGGTTGGCGACATCGCGCGCCAGATTCTGGCGGCTTTGGGTGGACAATCCCTGCCCGCGCCGCGCTGCTTCCTTGATCGCCCGAACCGCTATCGGCGCGCTCTCCAGGATCTCCTTTGCCCACCGCTCGGCGGTGGGAAGCAACGCCTCGTGGGGAACGACCTCGTTGGCGAGGCCCCAGCGCAGGCATTCCTCGGCAGGAATCGGCACGCCGCGCATCAGATAACCCATCGCCTGCGGCCAGGGGATCACCTCGGGCAGCAGGCTCGGACCACTGACCGAGGAGATGCCGCGTTTCACCTGGGGCCAACCGAAGGAGGCCCGCTCCGACATGATGACGATGTCGGCGTTCAGGGTGGCGCCGGCCCCCTGGGCGTAACAAGGCCCGTTCAAGGCGGTGATGATCGGCTTGTAGATGCTGCGCTGAAGATCATAGAGGTCATCGTTGGAGAGCACCTCCCCGTCGTTTTCCGGTGCCTTCTCCAAGAGATCCTTGCCGGCGCAGAACACTTTCCCATTCCCGGTGAGGATCGCAATCCAGACATCGGGGTTGTATTTGACGTCGGTGTATGCATCGCCCAATTCCTTACGCATCGCTCGGTTGATCGCGTTTCTCTTCTCGGGGCGATTCAGGGTGATCCAGGCGATGTGATCCCTGACTTCGTAAAGAACCATCTCTCCTGTCGCCATGACAAAGCTCTCCTCCTGTTTCGGTGCTTGAGTCCGCAAGGTGTCGGCCGAACATGGAACACATCCTCGACGCTTATCCGTGCCTACCTGTCTTTGGAAAGATTATCCTACGAAAAAAAATCACGTCAAGCTCCAAGGCCTTCAGTATGTCCAACATTTCCCAGATACCCGTCTGATGGACCGATTATAATAGAGGCCCTTAGGCAGAACCTCAAAGTGGCTATCCACCGGGCTACGCACACCAGCGGATGGTCAAGGGGCCGGCTCCAGTAGGCCTTGGAAAGTCATGCAAATGCAGATTTTTTGACGGACCCATCAGGCCGCGAAGCTTTTGACATCGGATTCCCTGACGTGAAATTCGTTTCACATATCAGGAAATACTTTTAGCCTATGGAATATGAACCCTCAACATCGTGATGGCGATGGATATGGCCCGCAAAGCTGAACAGAAAAAGTAAGGGCATGGCGCCGCGTCGGCCTTAAGGTGGGACTATAACCGCTGGGTGGCGCCGTTTGCTGAAGCAGCGGGGTTTGATTTTCTGCTAGCAGGGGCGCGCTGGAGCACGTTGGGCGGTAGGTTGGATTTCCAGGGGCAGCGCTTTGAATCGATGACCATCATGACGGGGCGCCAGCCGCAGTCACCGAGTGTATCCGGCTCTTTCCCACCATCCATACGCACGTTTTTCATCCCATTGTGGCGGCACGACGTATGGTCAACGACGTCAACCGCATCAGTGGCGGACGCTGTGGCATCAATGTGGTGTCCGGCTGGGTGCAGTCCGACTTAACCATGTTTGGATTGGAACAGAGAACGCCGGAAGAACGCGTGGCCGGGAGTTTACGGCGCCATACGCCGAGGCGATCTTTGCTATCCAGTGTCCGCCTGACGGCAGAAGCAGGAAGAACTGACCGTCATATCCGCCATCGCCTGCGCCGTAGCTAATTGTCGCTCGATGATTGCCATTTCCTCAGGCTTCTCTAGCCGTTGGCAACATTCGGCATAGCCGTGCAAGCTCCAGATGTTGCCCGGATGTTGTGACGGTCTGACCAGGGTGTCATCCAATCCCAGGTCGGCTCTATAAACCTGAGCCGCTTCGGTAACAAGACCTTGCTCCATCAACAGAGCGCCTAGCGCATGGCGCGGGGGTTGCATCCAGGACCAGGGCTCGGTGTAGTTCAAGCCATCGTATAACTCAACGGAGCGGCGCAGATGGGCAAAGGCGTCGTCATAGTTTTCACGACGGTAGTCAAGCTCGCCGGCCAACATCGCATCAGCCACCTTCAGCACCTCACGGCATTCATTATTGAAGATGAGGCGCCGTTCAGGAACCTTCTCCCATGCCGCCATGAATCGTTTCTGCTGCACCGCCCCCTTCTCCACGTTGCCTGTCGCCGCGTAAGCCACGCCTTTGGCATAATGCCATAGCGCAGTCGTCATCACGAACAACTGTGGATCGTCCGGCATAGGAGCATCAATGATCTCCTGCCACTTGCCAAAGCGAATGTACACATGGACCTTCATACCGTAATACGCTTCCAAATAGTTCGCGAGTATCGGGTTTTCGTGGCGCAGCGCAGCGGGCGTCACTGTTTCCCAAATCTGCTCCGCCGCACGCAGGGCCTTTTCATATTGGCCCAGGAATAGTGCCGCGTAAACTTGGAAATGGACGTTGTGCAGGCGATAGATGGTTGACATGCCGAGTTCGCTGTGCTCGGCAACATATTTGTCATCAGCCAGCACCGCTTCGACGTTGGTTTCGAGTGCCTTCTGATACTCGCCACAGAGAATGTAGATGTGCGAAGGCATATGAACCAGATGGCCGGCATCCGGAACGAGTGTTCGTAATGTATGAGACGCCTGTAACGCTTTTTCCGGTTCAGGTGACATCTCCATGATGTGGATATAGAAGTGCAGCAGACCCGGGTGGGGCGTTTCGCCTGCATCAGCCATGCGTTGAACGGTGTCGGTGATGATGGCCAACGCCTCGGCCGTATCCGCTCCGTCGGCGGGGGTACGCTTATCTAAATCCCACAGCTGCCAGGGTGTACGGCACATCAGGGCTTCAGCCGCCAGGGCACACACGTCATTGTCATCGGGAAATCGGACATATACGTCACGCATGGCGTGAGCATACGCATCATCCCATTGGCTATATAACGCATCATCCTCACATGTCGGGGTTGGGAAACGGACGATCAGTGCATTGATGATGGCTTGCTCAACAAGCGAGGTATGAGCGGCTCGTGTTTGAGCTTCGCGTATGTGGTGGTTGGCCTTCTCAATAACGCCGGGCAGCATGCGTCGGGGAAACTTATCCCAGGGGCTGTTGTAATACGGTCCGGTCACGTAGGCGATCCCCCAATACCCCATGGCGCAATCCGGGTCGAGTGCGATGACCTTTTCGAAGCAACGTAGCGCCTCTTCGCGATGAAACGCGTAGCTCCAATTCAACCCCCGATCGAACCAGATCTGTGCCTCTGAGGAGTTCGTGGTAATCGGTCGATGATAACTACCGAGATTGAAATAGCTATCCATGCCGCATCTCCTCTGACCCCTTTATGGTTAACGATTCTGTCCTGCCAGCCACTGGAGAATTTGCTAGGTCATGGCGTGTTCCAACAGACGAGGCTGCATGGCTTGCGGACCTGGGCCTATTCGACGTTCACCTCAACCGGAATGATGCCATCGAAATGCTTGCGCTGGAAATTCCACGGCGTCTTGCGGTTGCGTGCGGCCGGCTTTATCGGTGGCCCGGGCCATGATGCGGTACGCACCCGACTGATCCACCGTCCCACAGGTAGAAGCAGCGCACCCACAGCCATGTCTCTCGTGGCTCCTCGAGGTGGGCGTCGTGCCAGCTCTGCCCACCATCCACACTCACCTCCACGCGTCATATCAAGGTCTCCTCTGTCTTGGGCGGTTTTGCCTCCATGGTCATGCCGCTAGGTGGAAAAATGAGTGCAGCAGTCGCGCACGGATATAAAGTTCCATTATGCAAAACTGAATCTTGCCATCTAAACCTTTCCTGATAAAATAGCAAGCCTTAATTCGCATCTGGCGGACAAGCGTTTGGTGTCGATGGCGCCAGTCCGTTCCGACACCTCACGACCTACGGCTGCGCCCGCAGCCAGGAGATGTAGTCGGGGCGAATACGGGCGCGGAAACGCTCACCACTAAACCGTTCCATGTAGGCCGCCAAGGACTGCAGATTGGCGTCGTACGCCGCGTCGTACAGGGCCCATTGCCGAGCGTGCTCTTCCGACCGGAAGAGGTTCATGCGGCTTCAACGCCAGGCTCGATTTTCAGGCGGTCCGCCGATTTCACTACTACAGTACCCCACCATCGTCTCGGGATCGGCGCGCAGGATGCGGCCATCCTGGACCTCCACGCTCATCGGGTCGCCGCAATCGAGACAGGGCGTGGCAATGTGGATGGTTTTGCCCGGGAAGAGCCAGCAGACTGCCAGCGCTTCAAAGCCTCATTGGGCAAACCATTTTTGTTCTGCGTCGATGCTGATGCGGTACTGCGTCGGCAGGTTGTGAAACGGGGCAAAGGAGACGATGTAGTCGGTATCCGGATGCACCCAGGCCGGGATCCCCGAGTTGATTAAATCGTGCAGTTGCTGCTTGCCTTCCTCCATGGTTGACCCCAGCTCGGCCGCTAACTCGGTATAGTGCGGGGCCTGTCCGGTGGTCAGCAAACGTTGCATGGTAAAATGATAGGCGTGATCGAGTATGGCGACATCGGTCATGATGCGCTTCTCCTTTCTGTCAATAGACTCCTACATACGGCACCCCACCTGCGCACGGTCATGGAGCCGATGGTATAAGGCGTGAACAAGTGCTGAAAGGGTGCTGCACGCATGATAATAACATGACCTCCGAGCCCGATGGTTGCAGTTGTTCTTATCTGTTTTATATAGTAAAATCGATTTCCAAATTCTTGAAGGGATCTTATCGTTTCAGCTGATCTTGTCAAGCCCTAATGGGAGCGATCGTTGGCGCTCACAAGCTGAGCGCACGCCCCCACGGTGAAACACTAAGCGTGGTTACCTCTGGCGTTGCCTGTATGCCGCACGACACATTCTGTACCTGCCAAACTGAAGGGGCCATTGCAGATGCCATACGACATCGTACGAACGTGCCCACCGTGGTGAGAGCCTTGATGATGAGGTCGAAGGCTTCTCGGTAACGGGCCTGCTACTCGGCAGGGTTAATCGGGTAGGACAGGTACTCACTGGGAATGACGCGCACCGAAGCAGCGTGTCAAGACCCGTCTTGATCTTTTTGATTCTACAAAATACAATTGCTTTTCATTATGCAGAACTTACCCTGACCTTGCCGGCAGAAAGCCGCCTACAGAGGAGGAGCGTGTATGTTCAACCTTGATACCTTTATTGCCCAATGCCAGGAGGCGCTACGCGAGTCGAATCCCGCCACCGTCGTTGAAGCGCTGGTTCAGGAGGCGATCGCCGATGCGGTGGGTTTGCGAGCGGCATTTGCACCCACGGCAAATGCCAAGTCGATTGGAGACGCGGCAATTTTTCGCTCCAACACGCTGACCGTACTGGACGTGAGCAACGGCCCGGGCCTCAAGACACCGGCTCACAATCATTGCATGTGGGCGGTCATCGGCGTGTACGATGGCGAGGAACAGAATGTCTTTTACAAAGAAGGCAGCGACGGTCTCGATCGGGTTGGTGGACGCCTCCTGGGGACGGGCGACGTGGCGCTGCTCGATGCGCACACCATTCATGCCATCTCCAACCCGCTCGATCGTAAGTCGTATGCCATTCACGTCTATGGTGGTGACATCGTGGCCCGGGAGGGCCGCAGCATATGGAACCCGCATACGCAAGCGTGCGAACCTTACGACATCAACCGGCTTTCTGAGTATGTCCGGGAAATGAGCAAAGGCTAGGGACCCACGGACCTACAACTGAAGGGAAAAAGGGCGCTGGTGACCGGCGGTAGCCGAGGGATTGGCAAGGCGATTGCGCGGCAGTTGGCACGCGAAGGTGTTGACTGTGCCATCTGTAGCCGCACGCAAGCGTCCATACAGGCAGTAGCAGCTGAATTGGCGCAGGAGACCGGACAGCGAATCTTTCCGTTTGTAGCTGATATGGCGCGGGCCGACGACATCATCCAACTTGTGGCCCTCGGGGATCAACGTCAATGCCACCTACCCGACCCTCACGATGACCGAGACGCTTGAGGATCGGATGGTGGTTCGGGCGCAGCAGCAGGGGGTGAGTGTCGATGCAGTGCTGGAGCAAGTACTTGCGACGAGATGAAATGCGTCAGCCCTTGAGCCTCGAGCCAAAAGCTATTTTAGCTTGCGCCGATGGCGCAAGCAACGGACGGAACCTGAATGTGTCGCTCAGGATGTGTTAGGATCTCGCATACGCCTAGCCTTACCTGGTCGCACTGGAATTCCTATCCGTCAGATGGTGCTATGCTCAGGGGAGTCAGTTTGATCTGGGAAGTCTAGGCAGAGGTGTGAGGTTGACACGCATCTTTAATGGGCTGCATACTCAGTCTCGCCATCTGGCTTGGGCTACGATCAAGGCGATTCCAAAGTCAAGAGCCAGCCGAACTGGGGAATCCCGAGCCAAGTATGTCCGGCAAACTTGCTGGAAAGACCGTTGCGTACCGAAGGGATAGGACAGATGCTTCGCGAAACGGGCGCGCATACACCTGAAGGGGGAGGTGAATCGTGGCAGGACCATGTACAGGCCTAACCGTCCTGGATTTCTCATTGGGGATGCCAGGAGCCATCTGCACCTTGGTAATGGCCGACTACGGGGCCGAGGTGATTAAGGTGGAACCTCCCGGCGGAGATCCTTTCCGTTTTCAGCCCGCTTGGATTTCATGGAACCGCGGGAAGAAAGGCATTGTGCTGGATCTCAGCACGACAGAAGGCCGCGAGCAAGCCATCCAACTCACCGGCGAGGCGGATGTGCTGGTCGAGTCCTTCCGTCCCGGAGACATGGCTGACTGGGGGTTGGCGTATGACACCCTGTCGCAACTTTACCCGCGGCTGG
>JAPULM010000235.1 GCA_027294925.1 bacterium | reverse complement strand
GAGGTTACGAGTCCGCTGGAGCCCTTGCTTAAAGCGAGTTTGAAAGACGTACTGTGCTTGTGTCAGGAAAGTACTGTGATAGTCACAACACCGCCGGGCAGGACGTCGATGCGAAGGGAATGTCGGTCGAGCAGACTCATACCCACTAAGGGTTCGGTGTCAGCCGCTTCAATCTCCACGATACGGGGCTGTCCCTCCCAGATCACCGTGGCAATATACACGTCGAAAAACTCGACGCTACCGTTAGCCAGCACGCCCGGTTGACGACACAGCCAGGCAAGATGCAGCTCCTGGACAAGCACAGGAGGCAGTGTCAAAAAGCCAGTAAAGCCGGTGTCAATGATGGCCTCGATCTCCTGTTGTTGCCCATTCGGACCATGAGCTACCAGATGAATGGTCGCTTCACGGTTCGCGTTGACAACGCCGGTGATCATCTCTCGCCCACCGACATGGCGTGCAAGCCGAAACGATGCACACCGCGGTGGCCGACCCTGACGCACCAAATCTGGGCATCCGGGTAGCAGGTCAACAGGCGTTGCGAAGCTGTGAGGGTATCCTCAGCCACTTCAAATGCACCAGTCTCTACATCGATGGCGACAATCTTCCCGTGATTGCCAGCCTCCACCTGAGAACGCACCTGTTGTTCATAGATCTCCGTTCCGAGCCGGGCGTGCTCTTCTTTGCTCAGACGCGGCTGCCTCCCTGTCATGGAGTTCCTCCCTTTTCTTCAATAGAGTTCAAACATTCCAGGACTTATTCTACACTGTAAACACGATTGTGTCAGGAGACTGTCTCGATGAGAACACACGATAGAAGAGGTCTATCATTGGATTTGTAGGTGACGACGGCTCGCCCTCATCACATTCTGGCGCCTGGTACCACGCGATACGCCCATCGCTTCCTGGCCATTACCGGGAAGAGGTATAATCTATTTAGGGCCGAATGTCACGCCTACTGTCCGATCGATTATCCGCTACCCCCTACTTTGGCATACGTCTCGTGGTAAGCTGAGCCGCTTTATGCGGCAGGTGAGTGGGCTCTGCGGTTTTGCGAGCGCGCAAGCAGCGACCACATGATGCCCGATTTCATCAGATCCCCCTCCGCTTAAGCCAGCTTAAGCGGAGAGGGGCTACCCGTCACCTGCATAATCCTATGGTAGACCCTTTATTTCTTTTATTTCTCGGGGAGAGGGAGGGGCCCGCGAAGCGGGAGGGGATGAGGCTGGCCCATGCTGCAACTGCGTGCCCGGGAATGTGCCCAGCTTACTACGCACACGATCAGCTATGAGCTTGATGGCCTCGCCAAGCCGCGCTGCCCCTTCAGAACATCTCCGTCAGAATCTGCTCCTGAATCCACTTGGAACGTCGAAGAGCCCATGAATCCTTGCTCACGCAAGGCCGACGGGGTTTTTCATTTTTTGCTGGTGGATCAGGGCCTGGCATTGCGATGCCGTCCATGTCGCCTTCGACCATCTTTACAGCCTCGGCCTCTGCAATGTCGTCACTTCGTGGCTCAACCCATCAGGATGGCTGCGTACGCTACAGGTCGCCGTGAGGCCCGCAACACTCGCTACCAGGCGGCCGGCTACGGCCCTACCCAGGCGGGGAACCGCTGGATCGCGCACGCTTGCCCTGGCGCACAAAGAACCGACCCCGGGGCTCGGTGTGCGTCCGGCTCGAACCAGCTCGATCATCTGTTGACGGAACTCAGCCGGATAGGGCGGCCTCTTTCTTCGCATCGTGGACTCCTTTCTCCCAAAACGTCAGGTGTCCACGAAATCGGCTCATCCCTCGTCCCCCTCCGCGTAGCATGTCAGGTTGACGTAAAGCGTATCACCGACAGTGAGGCTCCAGTTGGTGCACGATCTCTAAACATAGTTCAGGATGGGAGGATAAGCGGGTTGGGTGCAGGTCGTGTTCTCTTTCCGGCCGGTGACAGACATGCTGCCAAAACCAACAGCGTCAACGCCCTTGCACTTGCCGCGAAATTCCTTGGTGCAAAATGCACACAGGTCATGAACGATGAGGTTGTCGCATCTGCATGATTCGGTAGCGGTCGGCGAGCAGTCACACGAAGCGCTAATATACGTGGCGGCCTGCGCGGTCGTGCCGCCGATCGGTAAGACCAGCAAGATAAGCCCGGCGAGAAGATGAAGATAACGGGTTTTCATTTCGATACTCCTTTTTGCATAGGTTTTGGCAAACATACCGTCCAGCCGACCTCGATCACCGCGTCGGCCACTTTCGGAAGCATGTCCTCATGCGTCGCATTAGCGATTTCAGCGCGAAACGGGCGCGTGACGTCGCGCCATGTGCACAGCAGCACACACCAAAAACATGCCAACGTACAAATCTGGGGTCACTGCTTGACCTTGCACCGTGACAGGACCGGGTCCCTTCTGCGCCGCGGCCGCCGCAGCGGCAACCTCCTCTCAGCAATCCCTACTCCCCTCACGATCCATGCTAACATAAACAGCGTCGCCTATTATCATCGCAAGCTGTTGATAAGAGGGGAGGGACTGAGATAAGAGACGTGGGGGGGGCGAGACATCGGCGGCAGGTTTCCTCCAACATAGTGGAGATCCTCCACTATGTTGGAGGCGGCTATAGCGGGCGTTGCATGCCCAGTCGTATCATCCTGGCTGCCAAGGTGGCGGGTTTGAGGCCCAGAATGTCTGATGGAGACGAATTTTCATCGCATGGTTTCTTGTGCTGAACCATCGCTGCCTGTTGGCTATTCCGACCGCAGGGCGGCAATGGGATCGAGCCGCGCCGCCTGGTAGGCCGGATAGAAGCCAAAAAAGATGCCGACCCCCGAGGCCACGCCGACCCCAAGGAGCAGGGCTGCCGACGACACCAAAAAGGCCCAGCCGGTAAAGCGACAAATGACATAGGAGCCCCCAATGCCGAGGGCGATGCCAAACAGCCCGCCGAGCAACGACAAGATGATCGACTCAATCGGTTACAGAACGCAAATGCCACCTCCGACTGCCAGTGCGAGGCCACAAAGTTTTTCTCTACGCGCATCTCAGTGTCATGGCGGACTAAGCCCTCAATCATCGCCGCGACTTCCGAGAACGAGAAGCTCCGTAGTTGCGAGTAGATACAGACTGCGTTGGTCTCGACGTGCCAATACACGAGCACCCCATAGCCCCGGTAGCGCGAGCGCCACTCGGTCATCAGGTTCTGGCTCCAGCTGTCGAACCGTTTACCATCCGAGGCACACGAGTGGCCTTTCCTCTGGGAAATACTGATACTTCGTGCCTACGTACCGTTTGATGATGGCGAGGGCCTCAATGACCGGCTGGAAACGATTCTCACTGCGAAAGGTCAGATGCTCAAGCACAAGCGGCAGCATGCGCTACGTGGGCACGAACTTGTGCCGCATAACGTACTGATACCAGATACGATACTGAGGACCACTGGCCTTGGACTCGGCGACCAAACCCTGAAAGGTCGCTTCCTTGATGCGCGGGAAGAGGACATCTCGGACCGTGCCGTCGGGCTCCTCGACAACCGCCTCGGCGACTCGGAAGAGCAGTTGCACTTTGCCGCTGACCCGCTTGATGTCCTTGAGCAGTTCCTTGTGGAGGTGTTTCTCGGTCTGGGTGTCGAGGCGGCGGATGACCGCCAACATCATGCGGACCGTATCATCAGTCACATCCAGGGTGCGCCGATGGACGAAGCAGGCCATGAGCGCATACCGAATGGGGGCTGAATGCGCCCGCATCTCACCGGCACGTTCATTTCTCGCCCGCCGCTTCAGCAGGTGGAGCACGTTGCCCGGCACATCGGCATCGGCTTCCGCAGCATCTGCGGGTGGTGGCGTGTCCGATTCTGGCAGGCTTGCACCATGACTACCGGCTGGAAAAGAAGGTCGCGTGACCATGACGCCACCGTGTTGGCAGCGCAGAGGTAGAAAGGAGATCGCAAGGGATGAACAAAGTCGAGATCATCGAACGGGTTGCCACGCAGACCCGGCTCCCCAAACAGCAGACGGTTGAGGAGGACAGGGAGAAAGATCGGGATAGAATGGCTAGTATCAGTAGTTCACGATTTGGCTACAACTGCTTGAAACAAGGGAACAAAGTCCTGTTATTTCTAAGGGAGACATTCAAAAGGCTGGAAAAATCGACAAAAAAAAGGTAAAGACCTCCAGAAAATAACACCCAACAGGAGGTCT
>JAPULM010000234.1 GCA_027294925.1 bacterium | reverse complement strand
TGATCGGCAGCACAACCTCTTCGGCATACATACTGGCCTTGACGCCAAACCCCCCGCCCACCTCCGGGGCGACGACGCGAATTCGATGCGCGGGCCAACCCAGGGCTTGCACGAGCGCTTCCTGCAGCGCATGCGGGAACTGGGTGGCGACCCACATGGTCAACTGAGCATCGACGGCATGAGGCTCAACCACAAGGCCGCGGCACTCAATCGGTATGCCGGAATAGCGTTGTATTCGGAAGCGTTCTTTAACCACCACATCGGCTGCTTCGATCGCCGCATCGGCATCCCCGACGCTGTGCTTGAAATGCAGGGCAATATTGCTGTCCCAGTCTGCAAACAGCCGTGGGGCGTCGGCCCGGGCCGCTGCCTCAGTATCCACCACGGTGGGCAGTGGCTCATAGTCGACTTCAACCAGCTCTGCAGCATCTTCAGCTTCGGCGCGATTGCGCGCCACCACGACGGCAACCGGCTCACCCACATAACGCACCGTATCCAGCGCCAAGGGATACTGGGGGGTCGTGCGCAGGGTGAGGTCGAGTCGTTTGAGCAGGCCGGGTGGGGCAGCGCCGAACGACGGCATCGGTTTCATGTTGTCCGCCACATCCTGATACACAAATACTCCGGCGACACCTGGATGTGTACGGGCCGTCTCAACTTGAATGGCTTTGATACGGGCATGCGGGTGTGGGCTTCGAACCATAACGGCGTGCAGAAGTCCTGGCAGCTTGATGTCGTCAACGAAACGGCCCTTGCCGCGTAAGAGGCGCGGGTCTTCCTTACGCGCCACGGATGCCCCGAAATATTTGACCCCCATGCAGACTCCTTTGCTTCAGTGATATTGTTTAGAACAGCCGATCACTTTAAGCCACCAGAGTAAGATACTCAGGCAGTGTACGGTCAATCTCGATCACCTGTCCGCCTTTGATGCTTAGGGCCGGTTTGAGTCGGGACGATGCCCGGCGCAATTGGTGGCGTGAATCCGGCAGTTGAAAATCCCCCATCAGACTACGCCTCTTGGAAGAACGAAGCAACTTCATACTACTTTCTCAACAAGATAGCATGTACCACAATGCTTTCAGGCCCCGTGTTTGGGTGTCGTAGGCAGATTAATGCGTATCGAACCCCTCCTGATAGGCGGCCAATTTGGTTTTCACGGCCTCTAATGCGGTCGGCATCCGCGGCGTTGGTCATCGATGCAAAAGGTGCCGACCCTTCCGCTACAAAGCCGGCCAGGCGCGGCATGGAGATTCTTCTCCATGCGCGCCAAGCATTGCGTCCGGACGCCCTTGCCGAGCTTACCATACACCGCTCTGCGACGCCTGTCTAGCGACAGCCCAAGCGGCGTCTCTCAGCACTCAGTTGGCCCTGTTCCTAAACGCTTCGGAGAGATGCGATTAGCGAGTTGTAGAACAAAAAAGGGTGTTTAGTCTTCTTCTCCGTCCGTCAGCCTTTACAGGTTTGAAATCATCAGATAAGCTGATCAATCGTACGACGCTTTGTTCCGACACTGCCAAACGCGCCACACGCGGCGTGGCAGCAGCGACGATTGCTCTTAGTCTGATATCGCCCAAGGATTGGGCGCGAGATCGGAGACCGATATGACTGTAGACCGATTTGGCAATACCTATGCGCCAGGGCTGCCCTATGCGCGTGGGGATATTTTGAGCAGCACGGAAGACGACTTTCACAAATGTCAACAATCGTGGCGGTATATTGCGGCACGGTTTCGGGAGCATGGGAGCGAAAGCATTTTCAATTTCTCGGGACTCGAGCACGGGCTGCCGTTGCTGGCGGAGGAACTTTCGATTGCCAATGATTTCGTCGCACCCGCTCTATATTTCGACATCTTTCGTCAGGCCGCGCTTGATCATCTTGGCGGCGACCCAGAGCAGCATGACGTGGCGTTGTTCAATCGTCTGACCGGCGCGACCTATGCCACCCTCCTCACCCTCGTTAAACCCGGCGACGTCGTCATTGGCGTCTCGGCTAGTTACAGTCACCCGTCCGTCGTCCGAGCGGTCGCCAACGCCGGCGCCAGATTAATTGATAGTGCTGGTATTGATGACTTCGAGGCGATTCTGGGGCAGACGGAAAATGTTGCTCTGGTGGTGTTGACCCGCCTGGCGGTCACCTATGACATTATGCCAACTGACGATCTGTACAAAGTTGTCGATTTGGCGCACGACAAGGGCGTTCCCGTCTATGTCGATGATGCAGGCGGGGCACGCGTTGGACCGGCGATCTTCGATCAACCACGCATGCTGCAGCTTGGGGTGGACGTGGTGGCGACTGGCCTCGACAAGTACGGTACGGCTGGACCACGCCTTGGTGTGATGGCGGGCCACAAAGCGCTCGTTTCCCGCATTCGCGCCTGCGCCTTCGAGATGGGGCTTGAGGCGCGGCCGCTTTTCTATCCGGCCGCTGCCCGCTCGCTTATCGGATCGACACCAGAGCGTGTGCAAGAGCTGGTGGCCACCGCACGAGAGGTAGCGGCTGCGATCAAGGCGATTATTGGCGACCGTCTGAGCGAAACGGCAGTGATTGCCGAATTGCGCGCTGACGATATCCTCGAGATGGCCATGCAACGGGCCGATCTGTCAACCGTGCCAATTGCGCCCTACGAGGCATCCGCCGCCCTGGCCATGCTGCTATTGCGTGACTATGGCGTCATCACGGTTCATTTTGTAGGCTTACCACCCGGCACCTCCTCCTTGATGCTCAAATTCATTGCGCCGCATACCTTGAAACAATTCGGCGGCGCACAGGCATATGCCAAAGCCATAGATGTTTGTATCGACACCCTATCCATCATGCTCAAAGCGCCCGAACAGCTGCGGCGCTTGCTGCTTGGCGATAGCACGGATTAAGAGGCTGCTGTAAATTCCTCATGTCAATCGTTAGGTCGCGTTGTCCGCTTCGAAATAAACAATAAACCAAGTCGACCTCAGGCGAGAGCTTCATGGGCGCTCACAACGGCACGCCCAATATCCTCTTGGCTGACGTCCAGATGGGTGACGAAGCGTAGGCGATAAGGACTCGGTTGTGAACAGCCGACCCCAGCTTGCCGCAGGCGAGCGGCAACGTCAGCAGCCGTCATCCCGGTGCGCTGAACATCGATGAAGACCATATTGGTCTCGATGGGCATTTCCACCTCAAAGCCTGCAATAGCGGCCAGCCCTTCAGCTAGCCGGTGGGCATTGTCATGATCCTCAAATAGGCGTTTGATGTTATGTTCTAAGGCGTAGAGACCGGCGGCGGCTAAAACGCCGGACTGCC
>JAPULM010000233.1 GCA_027294925.1 bacterium | reverse complement strand
GGATATTATTGCGGCGTGCGCGATCCGGACGGTAACATGGTGGAATTTAGCTATGGCCAGCCGTTAGGACCCGGCGCCTCGGCAACGGTGTAAGTGCGCTAGCTCCCGTCTGCCGTGACGGGATCCGGTAGCGGTTAGATGAAGTGTTTAACCGCACGCCAGGGCATAGATGTCTTGTAGCCCGTCGGGCAGTGGCGTTTCACTCCAGGTAGCGCCGCCGTCCTGGGTGCCAAAGACCTGGGCGCCGCGGGTGGCGCAGTAGACCTGATCGGCGTCCCGCGGATGTAGAGCGATGGCCATCATGGTGCTACGTGCCGTGATGTCATGGTCAAAGCGTTGCCAGGTTTGCCCCAGGTCTTGACTGCGGTATAGGGAACCTGCCTCACTGCGTGCTGCCGGACTGAGGGCGGTGTAGAGCACATTGGCGTCTTGCGGCGATACTCGCACGTCACGTCCGTAGGTCAGCGGGGAAAAACGGCCAATCTCCATGTCGGACCAGGTTGCACCACGGTCGGGGCTGCGAAACAGACCCATGCGGGTGGCGAGGATAACGGTTTCCGGCTGGGCGGCGCTCACCACAATGGCATGCGAGTCCATCATGCCTTCGACATCCGTATCGCTACCGATGCGGCTCTTGAGCTTACCTAGTTGCGCCAGTCGTAGCAGGTCCTGACTACAATCACTCCAGGTATCGCCGCCATCCAAGCTGCGAATCACACCACCAACCTCTAACCCGGCGTAAATTTCATCGGGACGATTGGGGTCGGCCGCCAGGCGAATGACCCGCATGGCAAATCCCATGTTGACGGCGCCACTGCTCTCGCAAATAGTTAGGCGCTGCCAGGTGTCGCCATTGTCGGTGCTCCGGTAGATGGCGCCGGGCGCTGTACCAAGATACATGGTTTGCGGGTTTTGCGGGTGAAACAAAAACGACCAGACAATCATGCCCGGGTCCGGAAAATCCAAGCGTTCCCAGTGTTCACCGGCATCGGTGCTCCGATACGGCCCCTGGTGGGTGCCGGCGTAGATCACCTGTGCGTCATGCGGATGAATGGCGATGGCGCGTATTTCGGCTTGTTCAGGTAGGCCCTGCGTGAGCGGTTGCCACGCACCGTCGTCAGCGGCTTTGCGCCACAGACCGCCGGGATGTTGGGTGTCATTGCCGGATGTCCAGTGTCCTGCGCCTGCGTAGAGATAGGTTGGATTTACCATAATTTTGTCCTCCAGGATGAAGATTGTTTGATATTCCCATTTGTTGCGCCTTACCCCGCATGGTAGCATGTCTGCATCGAGAACGCGATTCTCATCTGGAATGCTGAGGGCTGAGGAAGGAAGATTGCCATGTCGATAATTGTTGCAGCGGATCTAACCATTGGCGTGTGCCATTCGGCTTACCAGATCGAACCGGTGATCCGACAGCGCTTGCCGGAAGTTCGGGTATTTCAGGAATATCGTACGGAAGCCATGCAGCCGCGTATGGCCGAGATCGATGTGCTGGCCGTCTCCGGCGCCTGGCACGATTCATTGTTGGAAGCGGCCGACAAGCTCAAATGGATTCAATCGATCGGTGTGGGCTACAACCAGTTCCCGCTCGATGAGCTGAAGCAGCGTGGCATTCGGCTTACCAACGCCATCGGCGTCAATGCCAATGCGGTTAGCGAGCACGCCCTGGCACTCATTCTGGCGCTGACTCGCCGGCTGCCTGAGGCGCGTGACAATCAACATCAAAAACATTGGCGGTCGATGATCGGCGACCCGCAAGCGCGTGAAGACGAAATCAAAGACAAGACCTTAGGCATCATCGGCCTGGGCGCCATTGGCAACCGTCTGGCCACCTTTGGCAAAGCCTTTGATATGCATGTGATCGGTACCAAGGGCAACCCTGCCACCTATCAAGGCGCGGCCGACGAGGTACTGCCGCCGGATCGGCTTGGCGATGTGTTGGAAGCCGCTGATGTGGTTGTCTTGTGTTGCCCACTGACGCCCGAGACGACCAACTTGATTGGCGCTGCCGAGTTGAACCGCATGCGTTCTTCGGCTTATCTGATCAACGTAGCGCGTGGGCCAGTGGTGGTGGAAGCGGAGCTGGCTGCCGCTTTGCAAGCCGGCACCATCGCCGGGGCGGCTCTGGACGTCACCATTGAGGAGCCGTTAGCGTCTGATAGCCCGCTTTGGAGCATGCCGAATGTATTGATCACGCCACATACCGGCGGCGAAACTGCTCTGTATGAGAAACGACTGGTTGATATCATGGTGGAGAATGTGCGACGTTGGGAGGGCGGCGAGCCCTTTATCCATCAAATTGTGTAACACGCCGCGCCGCGTTTCGCAGCGGCTCAGGGCGTGCCCTCTGATGGTGCGAGGCGGAAGGGATCGGATGGATCCAAGTCGAGCAGAAAATCACCTGTGCGGGTTGCCTCATCCGTTTCGCCGATCTCGGTGGCGGCCTGCATGAGACCATGGAGACAGCGCAGAAAGCCTCGGTTTCCCTCATCTTCCCAGCGCAAGCGCTGAGAGCCATTCCAACCTGAGGCACGGGCTCGGTCCAGGCCGCGGTGGTAGCCGGTACGAAAAAAGGCGTAGGCTGCAATCACATCGTTGGGCAGGGCTAACTCACCCAGACCTGCCCAGGCGTTAAGCGAAGTGGGATAGCGTGCCGCCAGGGCGCTGAGGCGTTCTCGGCAACTGTCGGCGTCAATGGTCTCGGCTTGATAAGTCGCCAGAATGGTGTCTGCCTGCTGATCGCTGTCTTGTAGGCCAGCAGTTAACACCACATGTGGTTTTCCAATTGGAATGTCGATTGGCATTCGAATCTCCATCTGTACACGGGTTTATTCACACCTTGTCACGTCGTCCTGACGAACTGTGCCCAAAGATCTGAAAGGTGCGCCAATGCGGTGGACGGTAGCGGACCTTTGGCCATCGCCTCGGCAGCAAACTCCAAGTGTTGCAGACTGGAGTAGCCTAGTAGGATGGTCGAAACCGGTGCGGCGCTTAGCGCAAAGCGTAAGGATGCCTCAACAAGATTCTGCACATGGCCCGCTTGCACCAGCGTGCTAAGCATCTGTGCGTGTTGTACATCCGTGGCGTAATCCGGCCCTGAGCCGATTGGCGCCGGTGTAGACGATGCGATCGGATGACGTGCTTCAGAGCCACTCAAGGCGCCGGCCGCCAATACCCGAATGACAATAACGCCCATCTGCTGTGCCTGCGTGTGCTCCAGCAGGTGCCCATAGTCCTGCGCCGGGTAACCGGTGGGCACGTCGTTCCCGGCGCTAGGGTTGAGCAGGTTATAGCACACTTGCACCGTATCGAACGCGCCAGCATCGATCACCTGATGCAAGGCCGGTGTTTCGCCCAGACCGGTGATGCCGAAGAACTGGGTTTTGCCTTGCTGTTGTAAGGTCTGAAGGGCGGGAACAACAGTCTCCAAAACATCCGTCAGGCTGAGTACATCGGCGTCGGCGCTACGCTGCGCGCCAATACGGTTGTGCAGCTGAAATAGGTTGACCCGCTCCATGTCAAGCCGTTGCAGACTGTCTTCCATCGCCCGTGCAATCGCCGCGGCGATGTCGCCCATATGCTGGGCTCGCAAGCGAAATTTGGTGCCTACAGAGACATCCGGTTTCAGGGCCTTGAACACTTGCCCGAGATGACGCTCGGATTGACCATCGCCGTATTGGGCAGCGGTATCAAAATAGGTGATGCCAAGTTCGAGCGCACGGGCTACCGCTCGCTCGCGGTCAGCCGGGGCGCCACGAATCATCAGGCCACCAATATTGCCGCAGCCAAAACCTAGCGCTGACACCTGGAGACCTGTTTTACCTAAGGTTCGATATTCCATCGTACGTTGATCCTAGCGACAATGTTGCTAATCAATGGAAGTAAAAAGTGAGGGTATGATGGCCGCTACCGTAACACGTTCAGGTCATGATGTCAAAAGCGACAGCGCGGTGGGCGGCAGGACTCCGGATCATGGATCACGTAGGGCGTCGGCGAGCTTGCCGACGGCGAGGGCAAAATAGTTAGAGCGATTCCATCTCAGTATGGAGCGGAAGTTATGATAGACCAGAAAGGCAGGGCCTTTAGGGCCATCGGGTTGTAAGAGGGAGGCTTGTAAAGGCCGCTTTGGCAGATCGCGGCCATCGGCCTGACGGATACCGAGTGTTTGCCAGGTTGGTAACGATTTACGAATTTTGAGACCTGCCAGTTTGGTGTCAAAAGTTGTTGGCAGGCGAATCTGGCGTCCCCAGGTCTGGTCATCACGCCAGCCTGCTTGGGCCAGATAGTTTGCCGTCGACGCAAAGACATCAGGCAGTGTGGTCCAGATGTCTCGTCGCCCGTCGCCATTGTGATCGACTGCATACTGTCGGAAGCTTGATGGCATAAACTGGTTTTGCCCCATGGCGCCAGCCCATGAGCCTTGCATCGCTTCCAGGTGTATATGGCCTTGGTCGAGAATCCATAGGGCATTTAATAATTCGCGGCGAAAAAACGCGCTGCGTCGGCCATCGTAGGCCAGCGTAGCAAGCGATCCAATGACCGAAAAGCCCCCTGTTATACGTCCGTAACTGGTTTCAAGTCCCCACAGAGCGGTGATGAAGCGCGGTTGTACCTTATAGGCGGCGCCAATTTTGCTTAGGAGCGCATGATGGGTTTTGAACAAGCGTTTACCTTGTTGGATGCGTGCCGGTGTGACCACGCGTTGGAGATATTCGCTTAGGGTCAAGGTAAACTCAAGCTGTCGGCGATCCAATTCAAGAACGCGTGGTATGGGCTGGAGTCCGGCCAGCGCTGCATCTAGCGTTTGGACGCGGATACCTTGTTGGCGTGCTTCGGCATGGACTGTTTTCAGCCAGGTGGGGAAATCTTTCTGGCGTGCTAGGCCGGGTGCTACAATCCACAGGAGCATAGCGCTGACAATGGCTGGGAACATGATGAACCACAGATGTCTCTGGTGACAGATAAGGCGGGACTGAAATTGGATTTTATGTCGTATGTACATGTTATTCATGGGGTTGTGCACTTCTCAGTCAATCGAGCCGAAAGTGAATGGGCAAATTTGCCCGCTTTGTTATCGGCACGCCGTTACGTTGTACCGGGATATGCCGCCACTTGCCGACGGTTTTGCGAGCGGTAGCGTCAAGCGCTGGATAACCGGATGAGATCGCTACCTTGATCTCACCCACAGTGCCATTGGCCAGTAATTCGAGGTCGAGCAACACGGTACCCTGCCAGCCGCGCCGACGGGCGATGAGGGGGTAGGTCGGTTTGGGCTGGTAGACAAAGTGGGGCTGCTGCTGTTGCAGGACGGGTTGTATTTGCATATTCCCGGCAAGGGATTGCCGCGTCTGCTTGGATGCTAAGGTAACGGTAGTAGCAAGGTGGGAATTGTGCTTGGGGGCGGGCGGCGTTGTCGCCTGCACGGCGGGTGTCACGTCGTTTGAAGTGGCGCGAGGCGTTGACGTATATGCCGTCTTGTGGGTAAGGGGCGTCTGGTTGAGTAAGGGCGTTGCACGCTGTGATACGGCTGGTCGTTTGGCAGGTTGGCGAAGGCTCGAAGGAGGTCGAGTGGGGGCTTGCAGCCGTGCAGCAATAACGGACGGGGAGCGTGGCGTGGGGATGGGTCGGGCTGGCTGTGCCAAGGCGGACTTGAGAAGGGTTGGAGGTAGCAAAGGTGCGGTCGCTGAGGATAACGTCATAGGTTGAGAGATAAACCGTTGCAGGTTAACAACTGGGATGGGGGGATGAAGCAGCGCTCGGCTCAGGGGTTGTGGCTTAAGGTTCGGCGTTAAATCAGATAGGACGGGGGCTGCAAGCTCGATGCTGACTGGCGACGGGCTGTCCAGCTGTGGTGCGACAGTGGAAATGTATTGGACAATCCCGGCCATGCCAAGGGTATGCAAACATAAAGACAGCATCAGGTAGCGGTGAAAACTATGGGTGGAAGTGGCCGACACACGATATTCCTTCCTGGGTCGATTTAGCGCTTTTGGCTATATTCAATAAGTTGTTGGATGCGATCATCACGACCGCCAAGCCTTAGAAAGTGTTGATAATGTTTAAGGGCTTTAGCGATATCCGGTAGATAAAATTCGTAGCAGACGCCAAGACTATAATGCGCCTCGGTAAAATCGGGCCGGATTGACAAGGCGGCCTTGAAGGCGTCTACTGCCATATGATACTGCTGCTGTTCAACGTAAATGACCCCTAGTGTGTAACGTGCTTCGGCGTGCTGCGGTTGCTGTTCTAGCACTTGTCGCAGGAGATCAGCTGCGCGTGTTGACTGTTGCTGTTTTTTGTAAAGAATAGCTAATTGATAATGTGCTTCAATAAAGTTGGGGCGCGCCCTAATGGCCTGCTTATAAGCACGTTCGGCAGCCGTCAAATCGCCTTGCTGCGCTTGCAATTGGCCAAGATATAAGGCCGCCTCTGCGTGTTGGGGCTGCAGTATTAAAAAACGCGAGTAAGCTGAAATTGCTGCTTCAACATTGCCCTGGGTATCGTGTAATACAGCGAGACGGTAGAGAGCTTCGGCGTGCTGCGGTTGTTGTTGAAGAATCGTTTGGTAGGCACTGACGGCTTCTTGAGGGTGTTGTTGCTCGGCCAATACCGCGAACCGTAGAAGGGCTTCCAGGTGTCGTGGTTGGCGATCTACGATTTGTTGATAGACGCGCTTTGCGTCCGCCGCTTGTCCGGTCTGTTCCAGTGCAATGCCCAGACGTAAGCGCACTTCAACGTTGCTCGGATTGAGCTTCACAACTTGGCGATAGGCGTGCAGAGCGGCGGGCCAATCGCCCCGTTGTTCGGCCAGGGTTGCCGATAGATAATGCGCCTCTTCATAGCGCGGATAGCGTTTAATCGCT
This sequence comes from bacterium, assembly GCA_027294925.1. Next base: position 6,564 of record JAPULM010000233.1, on the reverse strand, counting down.
TCACGCGTTGCCTTGCTGGCAGCCTCAAATTGTGCTTGATGGTGGAGCGATAACCCCAGCATGTAGTGCGCCTCGGCATAACCTGGGTAGTGGTCAATGGCATTTTGAAACGCGGTTTGGGCCTGCTGATAGTTCTTTTGTTGGTAGTAGACCCTGCCCAACATAAAATGCGCCTGTGCATAGCCCGGATAACTATGGATAGCTTGACCAAAAGCGATGATGGCGTCTTGTAACGTTCCCTGGTTAAAAGCCTGGATGCCGGTGGTGAAATGTTGTTCGGCTTCGTGCGCTGTCAGTCGCTGTACGTTCAGCAATAACAAGTTGCTTATTAAGATTGGTAATAGATACCGTCGCATAGGGATTTCTTTTGTGACAGGGTGCGTCTTACAATGGTCCACCTTGCTTATGCGTGTGGTGCTTGTAGCCTACTGAGCGCACCGCGGTTTGTCAATTTCAACCCCTACATTGACTTTCTTGATCGGACATACTATTTCATTGCGTACGGAAATACGGCTTACCTTGTGAATACTGCAATGGGCGCCAACACCTCGGAGAGTTCTTTATGAAAGTCCTTCGGATTACCCCGGAGCGCTGTACAGGCTGCATGCGGTGCGGACTTGCGTGTTCGTTCGTACATGCAGACCGGTGCGTTTCAACCTGCTAAGTCGGTGATTCGGGTTTCATCTTTTGAAGCTTATACGAGTTATGCCCCTATACCTGTGCGCAATGCGCTGAAACCTGGTGTATGACAGCTTGTCCGGTTGATGCCATTACCATCTCATCCGCTGAGACTAAAGTCGTGCTGGATGATGTTTGTGTGGGTTGTAAATTATGCACCATTGCCTGTCCGTACGGTACGATGTTCTATAATCCTGAGACGGAAAAGGCGAGCAAATGCAATTTCTGCGACGGGCAACCCGCCTGCGTGGCTGCCTGCCCCACCCGAGCTATTGAATACGTTGAAGCCGAAACCAGCGATTGGCTTGGCGTCTTTGCCGCTGAACGCTCGGCAGGCCAGCTGGCTAAATTTACCGCTGAGGCCTAGGAGGGTAGCATGGCACGTACACGACACGTCATTGTTGGTGGTGGCACGGCCGGCATGAATGCCATTACTACGATACGACAATACGACGGTGGGGCATCGGAGATTATTCTGGTGTCTTCCGAGCGTCCGTATGCACGTACGGTGTTGCCCTATTATTTGAAATTTTACTTTATGTCAATAAATATTGAAGGCATAATAGTGTTGGATTGTACGTTATTCTTAAATTATTCGCTATTAAACAGGTCCTTAAGTTTTCATAAAGTTTGTCGATATGACTATGATATTTATTTTAAATAATACGAAATTTAAAAACCGTGAAAAATACAGCACAGATGCTCGATGTAATGAGTCGTACCTATTGTGCCCGAAACCTTAAAAGCGAGCGATTATTTTTTGAGGTACATTATGCGTAAATTGCTCAGACAAGCCGGTTTTACCATTGCTGAACTCATGATTGGCATGGCCGTCGCCGCTATTCTGGCTGGTATAGGCGCTCCAAGCCTGACTAAGTGGAAGGACAATTATCGTATTAAAGCGGCGGCTCGAGAGCTGTATTCGACGTTGCAATTGACGCGAATGCAGGCGATTAAGAAACATAGAACCTATAAGGGTTATTTTGTAACCACTGGTGACACCTGGTCAGCTTACTATATGATCGAATGTATCAAAACTTTAGACTTATGCTGGCCCGATGGCGGGGCCTATTATGGATCAAAAAACCCTCTAAATGATTGGGATTACACCTGGAACTATCTGTCGATGGATTCAAACGGTAAGATTTTGTTTAAGCATCCCCAAGGCGCGTCGCCGGTGCAAGGCACTTGGCCGCCGCTTTCTTTTAACATCTTAACATTTAATCCGAACGGGACGACTGATAGCACTGCCGAGATCTATATTGCCGATCGAAAGAATACGAAAAATTATCGGGTTAGCATTCCTTCGCGGGCAGGCGCCATAACCGTCGAAAGATATGATGGTAGCGATTGGCAATAGACGAACACAACGGCCTTGACCGACAAAACGATTGACGTCATCCTCAGGGTTCGCCCTCTACCGGAAGCGGTAGAGGGCGATCGTATTTTGGCAGATGATTTTGTTACGAACGCTTTCCTCCAAATGGCCCAGATGCTGTTGAATGGTATCGCGGGAGTCGGGCCACACGCCATCCGGATACGGGTAACAGAACCCATAAGATAGGGTCTTCGCCAATCATCCCCACCATCCGCGGCCCGGACGTTTCCGCCTGAAAGGTGGTATACCCCTGGCACTGCCAGTAATCGCTTGGTTTCATGCTCAGATTGAGATTAGGAGGCCTCTATTTACTGATCCAGCGGTACAAACACCGATACACGGGGTTCATCGCCGACTTCACGGGTAATGTGTCCCTGGCCCGTGACGTCTTCGGCGATGAGAATGTCGCCTGGACCAAGGCGCCGCACGGTGCCATCGCCGATTTCGATGTCAACGGCACCGGATAGGGTGAACACACACGCTCGCCCTGGCGCATGGTGCCAGGGATTGGAGCGCTGAGGGTCGAAGCGACGTGCGATAATACCGCTTTCGGCATGGATGACGGCCGTCTCGGACTGGTCATCGCCGGGCTTAAAAACAGGCTCGATTTCTTCGAAATGCGATTTACCGTCTGGCCCTGTGTAAATACGTATAATTGCCATGCTAACTTCCTTCTTGAGTTAGATTCAAGTTTTGTGACAGGTTGTAAGTAATCAGACATAAATTCTTGCATATCGGCACGACGTCTGGAGATTGCAGAAGGCGGAATGCCGAAAAACTTTTGTCTAGGCACTGATGGCATTCCTATGCATTCGCCTCTAGCTTGATTTCAGACGTGCGTGTATTGCGCGCTACAATACGGCCAGACTTGAGTACCCAGAGTTTTTCGGCCTGCTCGGTGATGGCTTGGGCCGGACTGGCGGCGTCCAGTACGACCAGGTCGGCGCGGCAGCCCTCAGTCAGTCCATAGTCCTGCAGCCCGAGTGCACGGGCTGGATTGGTGGTGATCAGCTCGAGCAACCAGGCCATTTGCTCAAGATTGCCGAGATGCGCCACCATCGCTGTAACTAACGCTTGCCGTAGCAGGTCAGGATGACCATAAGGTGTAAAGGGGTTGACAACATTGTTGGTGGAGATTGAGACATTGAGCCCGGCATCTCGCAGTTCACCAATACGCGTCACCCCGCGCCAGGTGCGCTGGGTGTCGGCGCGTGCTTTGACGTGCATTTCAGTGGCGGGCAGACTGATCGTATGGACACCTGCTTCTTGTAACGTGCCAATGACACGCGCCCGCTGCTCAGGCGGCAAGATATCGAGCGTGCATAGGTGGCCCAACACCACACGCCCTTGCATACCGCGAGCGATAGTTTGCTCAGCGATATAGTCGCAGATCAGCATGGCCGGATCGTCTGATGAGTCGGCGTGAAAATCGAGTGGAACGTTATAGGTTGCAGCGGTGTCGAAAAACCAATCAATGTGGCTGCGCTGATCGCCGTCCATGTAGGGGCAGCCGCCCAACACCGGCATCCCCATCTGCAGGGCCTCGCGCAACATGCCCTGGGTGACATCGTCGTGAAAAATGCCCTCCTGCGCAAATGCAACCAATTGCAGGTCGATCACCCCGTCAAATTCGGCCTGTACACGTTGCAATGCCTCGATGCCGCGCAGTTCAACGTAGGGATCGATTTCGACATGTGCACGCATGGCGATACAGCCGTGACGGAGCGCCAGTTGCAGCACGCGGCGGGCACGCTGATAGATGTCATCAACAGTGAACGCCTTCTTCAGCTGTGCCACCAACACTTGCGGTATTGGTCCTCCGGCCTGTAATCCCGGGGCGCGATCGGCGACAAAGGCTTTGTCGGGATGGATATGGGATTCGACGAAACCGGGCAGGACGAGCTTGCCGGTAATGTCGAGCGTCTCCTGGGCGTCCGCGTCAATGTGCGGCGCGATCATACGAATACGTCCTTGCCGGATGGCCACATCTTGCTGGCGGTCGGCAATCAGGCCGCCACGCAGAAGCAGATTGTCCATGCTATTTCCTTTGCACCATTAGAAGAGCAGCCAGGCCCAGATGTTATTGAGGATGGTCAACGAGACGGCTCCCACACAAGTGATGGCAAGGCTATCGATTTCAAAATCTTCCAGAAGTTTGTTGGTGGCAAACAAGATGCAGGCGTTGAAGACTAAATCGACCAAACCAAAAGTTAAGAAACGTGGGATAAATGCAATGATCGCGAAAAACCAAAAGAGTAAGGTATGCAGAATACCATAGACGCCTGCAACGGCCATAGCGGTACCGAAATTTTTGAGGTGAAAGCCGGGTAAGAACTTAGACAGAATGGTTAACGAGGCGGCCGACAGGACCCATTGTAGGATAAAACCCATGGGAAAATCTCCTGAGCAAAACGGATACGGACGATAAATCGCCTTATCTTTGTAAATGGAATACGTTTAAGGGTCAAGCACAAAGCGGTTGGTCGCCAAATTCTGTTGTGTTGTCGTTGTTAATCGTTTGTCAAACTCCTTGTGTAGGTTGGCTCTAGCGGTAGCGATATGGCGTGGTGTTCGTGCACCGGTTGGCTCTCATGGTTGGCGCCCGGATAGCGCTGGCGTGCAATACCGGCAATGACTTGAGCAGGTCCGTCGGCCTTGAAGCGCCGGTGTGTCCATCATGCCGTTGAGCAGTAAGGCAACATCATGACAGTCTGCACACCAGCGGCTCGGCCAGGTGCCGATGACGTCCTACATGTACTCGATAGATTTGCGGTACCATTGGTTGTTGAAGGATGAAAAACGGTGCGCCGACTGCGACCACTGGCGATAAATGTCGGCATGACAATCTGCACAGCGCTTCGAAGTCATAAAAAAATTCGACGGTATCTTACCGCCGGTGTTGATAAACAGGCCCGCAGGGCGAAACGGGCCTCGCTGACCGTACATGCCTTCATCATCCTGGCTCAGCGGCGGCAAGAGCGGATTTTCGATGCAGTGCGAGTCAGAACGCGCGGCATGCAGGACAACAAGAACGCTCGGCAGTAGCACAGCAATGGCAGTCGTTAGAACGGCAAGATGCCAAATACGACGCTGTATCAACGTCAAGTGACGGCGCCAGGCGGACAGAAGCAGGGCTAAGATAAAGAGCAGCATCGATGCACTGCATAGGCCGATATGGCTGTAGAGTAGCCAGCGTTGTGAACGATAATTACCTAGTGCAATCAGTCCAATACCGGCGAGTAAACCGATAAGCAGGAACCAAAAGCCCCGGGTGATGAGATGGGTGCTGCGCAATGGTGCTGTGGAAGCGGCCCATTGCTTTAGCCGATATGCCGCCCATAAAAGCAGCGGCAGCAGCGGGAGCCTGTCCAGGGTATAGAAAGGCAACATTGGCGAGATGAAACAGGCTCGGGTCGGCGTCCGGCTACAAGGTAGCCGCTATTGACGCGCAACACGAGAGTGGTGCTTAGGCCTGAGATTGTTGCCACGGGTGATGTTAACATGTGCGTATATCGAGTTATGGTCTTTCGTCAACGATAACATCAACCCAATAGGGTAGTAAGGGGCTGCTATAAGATGCTGGGCCACATGCGTATGGGCGTGACTGCGGCCCAAGTGCGTTTGAGTTACGCCAAACGACCACGTCGCGCCGTTTGGCGGATTGATTGTATTCGCTCAATACCGTTGCAAGTGGCACGGGGTACAGAGCAGCGGGCAGAAGTATCTGAACAGCGTGTTGGCGGCTGCGCATGACGCTTTGCAGGAGACGGATAGCCTGCGCCAGAGGAATTTTATCCGGCGTCACAATAGTCACTTTACCGTGTACCTGCGCCGGATCATAGAACATGGACCAGCCTGTATGCCGCGCGAGGTGTTGGAGGACGTCGTCGACGCTGCGATCGCGGAAATCGAACGTCACGAGACGTTGCAGATTCAGCTCATCAGACTGCAGGAGGTCTTGGGGCGTGCTAATGCCTGGCGCATACAGGAGGGCAAATAAGCTTAATAGTTGAACCATGCTCAGCTTTATGCGGAAAATCATGAAAACGCCTGAATTGTTGTGAGATATGAAACCCTTGATAGATAAGGGTAAATTTGCTTCAATCCCCTTCAGAGCCTTGCCTGGCCGCCTTAGTCGGCACCAAACAGCCCGTCATTGCCTGACTCGAAGACGCTGGTGTTTAGAGCCGCTTCGACGTAGCGCTCGGCATCCTCGTCGAGGAGCAAGCGCTGCTCAATCAGTTTCTGAGCCGCCAATACCACGCTGCGTACATACTGGGCTCTGGAGGCATAGCGTTGCGCTATCGAGGCACGTGGGTCGCCAAGGGCTTGGCGCTCGGCTTCGGTGCGGGCGAAGGGGAAGGCGCTGCCCATGATCCCTGCCTGGTCGCGCTCGGCCGAGCCTTTGGGCCGCAGGTTCCAGCCGGTGTAGGTGGCCAATGGCAGGTCCACATCGGGGGTGCGAATACCGGTCACTTCCAGGCCATCGGTATCGATCTGCGGCACCC